>NC_015562.1:0-309032 GCF_000214415.1 Methanotorris igneus Kol 5 | reverse complement strand
TTCACAAATGGTTAATTCCATAAATGATTATAGTTCATCTGCATAGACGATGCCATCATGTCCAGTTATTACGTGCTTTTTTAAACTCCTTATCTTTTGCAAACTTCTCAATGCAACTTTTTCACTAACCCTAACACCTGGGGGGATATTTTCGAGGATATTTCTTTTTAATGGAGCAGCATCCCCAACAATAACGTAGTCCTTATAAATTATTGATATACTTCCCCATGTATGCCCTGGAGTGTCTATTATCTCTATTTCATCATCTTTAAATTCGTCAATTGATACAAACTCATATCCCAAACTACAACCTTCACATTCGTATGGAGAGGCGTATATTACTGCGTTTTTGAATAAGTCGTTGTTTTCTATGTGGTCGTAGTGTCTGTGTGTATTTATAATAACATCAATGTCTTTAGGTTCCAAGTTTAGTTTTTTTAACTCTTCAATAATTAACTCCCTCTTATCCCTTGTTGATGTATCTACAATTATATTATGGTTTTTTGTTTGGATTAGTGTTACTGATGAAGATGCTTTCTTTATTACACCATTTTCCCTTACAAGCTCTCCTTCATACAAAAGTTTAATCATAACATCACCCCACACGGAAGCATATTACCTTATGCCGAAAGATTTATATATAAGTTTTAAATTTTTATACCTTAGTATCGCCCAATCAATAAGGTAATTACAATAAAATATTGCATACAACACAAAATTTAAAAAATTTAGCATTTTTAATTTTAAAAACTTCATTTGGATATGTGTTATTATGCGAATTTTGCAGGCAATTATAGGACGTTACTCGTAGCAATAATTATTTATATGCAATGTTGCCTAAATTAATTTTAATTTTGTTAGAGCATGGTGCAGAGGAGGTTTAATATGGACAAAATGTCAAAATTTTCACATATAACAAAGGTTCATCCATGTTACAATGAGAAATTACACGATAAGATTGGGAGAGTGCATTTGCCAGTAGCACCAAAATGCAACATTGCATGTAGATTCTGTAAGAGAAGTATAAGTGAAGATTGTTGTGAACATAGGCCGGGGGTTTCTCATGGAGTTTTAAAACCAGAAGATGTTGAGGATTATTTAAAAGAAATAATTAAAAAAGTTCCCAACTTAAAAGTTGTCGGTATAGCAGGACCTGGAGATAGTTTATTCAATAAAGAGACATTTGAAACATTTGAAATAATAAACGACAAGTTTCCAGATTTGATAAAATGTCTCTCAACAAATGGGCTCTTGCTTCCAAAATATGCAAAGAAACTTGCTGATTTGGATGTTAAAACAGTTACAGTTACAGTTAATGCAATAGACCCAAAAATATTAAAGGACATTGTAGATTGGGTTTATTATGACAAGAAAGTTTATAGGGGAGAGGAAGGGGCTAAAATATTAATTGAAAATCAAATAAAAGGCATAAAAAAGGCGTATGATGAAGGATTAATAATAAAAATAAATACCGTCTTAATTCCAGAGATAAATTTGGAACATGTTGTTGAAATAGCAAAAACCTTAAAGGACTATGCATATATCCAAAACATCATCCCATTGATACCAATGTATAAGATGAAAAACTTAAGAAGACCAACATGTATGGAGATGAACACTGTAAAAGATAAATGTGAAGAATATATAAAGCAATTTAGGGCATGTCAACAATGTAGGGCAGATGCTGTTGGCTTGTTAAGCGAGGCAAAAATATTAAAAGAAAAAGGGCTAAATTTGGATATATATGATTTAAAGCATTTCTCACATTAACTATAAATCATCAAAATTTAAATTAAGTGTTTATTGATATCATCAAAATCTATACACTCGTTTGTGGGTAAATAAGCACCCTTTTTTGTTAAAATTTTTTAAATAATTTAAATAATATGATATTATCCACCCATACCTTTATTTTTAAAAATTTTAAGGTGATATTTTTGAAGATTAGACCAGAGTGTGCTATCTGCATAACAAGGCAAGTGGTTGATGCCGCGAGGGAGATAACAGACGACGAAAAGAAGCAGTTTAAACTGGTAAAGGACTGTTTGGGAGTTATTAGGGAAGTTTATGGAGAAGATGCTGTCCCAGCATGGATGGGAACTCATGTACATAGATACTTAAAGAAGATAAGTGGCAATGATGATCCTTACAAAAGATTGAAGGAAATAGCAAACAAAATTGCTCTAAACTATTTGGAAAAAATAAAGGATTATGTTGAGGTTGATGATGATTTGGAAAGATTGAGGAGAAAAGTAAAGGCGACAATTGCCGGAAATGTAATTGATTTTGGGCCATACAGCACAGATATAGATATTGTTTCAAAAATAAAAGAAACAATAGAGGGAGACTTAAAAGTTGATTATTCAGAAGAATTATTAAAGGATTTAAAATCATCAAAAAAGGTATTTTACATTTGTGACAATGCTGGGGAAATAGTGTTTGATAGAATATTGATTGAGGAGATAAAAAAATACGTTGATGAAGTGGTTGTTGCAGTTAAAGGAAAACCAATTTTAAATGATGCTACCTTAGAGGATGCTAAATTAGTTGGTATTGACAAAATAGCAAAAGTCATAACAACTGGAAGCGATATCATTGGAATTATTTTAGAGGAGTGTTCAGAGGAGTTTCTTAAGGAGTTTGAAAGTTCTGATTTAATTATTGCCAAAGGAATGGGGAATTATGAAAGCTTGACAGAGTATGAGGATAAAATAAACAAACCAATATACTATATATTAAAAGCAAAATGTGTGCCAGTCGCTGAAAATATTGGTGTTAATGTTGGAGATAATGTTTTATTAAAAAAATAGGGAAAATACTCTCGGTATTCTATTCCATTTGGATGCAACCTTTTTTAAAGGTTGCGGTGAGAATTATAGTTGTTTGCCTTACAAATGAAGAAAACTTTATTAAATCATATACAAAGTAATTAATCTTTATTTGGAATTTTATAATTGATTTATCGTCCTTTTAAAAAAATTGGCAAACAACTATATTGGTGTTAAGGTTGGAGATAATGTTTTGCTGAAAAGATAAAATCATAAAACATTTGAACTTCTCTATTTTATTACCTTCTTTATAGCATTCCATATTAAAAAACTCTGTGGCTTTAGGGTTCCTTCAATAGGATTTAAGAACAAAATATTCTTTTTAATTAAAAACTCTCTAACTTTCTTAGGTATTGATATATCTTCAACCTCATATTTTTCCTTAAATATTTTTAATGCATCTATAATATTTTTATAAAGCTCATCATCTTTTTCTTTAACATCCTCTAAGAAATATTTTAGTTTTTGTTTTTCTTCTTTCAATATTATTTCCAAGATTTCTTTTAAATTCTTAAACTTACTTTCTTCAACAACATATTTTATGTCTTTTACCTTTCCACCAACATATGAATAAACTAACTCCTTTTCTTCATCAGAAAGTTTTATATTATTTTCCTTAGCAATAAAATCCATAAATTTTAAGGCGGTTTCTTTATCAAAATCATCCACTAATAAATATTTTGCTCTCCCTCCCAATTCTCCAGTATTATAAACATATTCAGCAAATAAAGAATCAGAAGTTAAACAAAATACATGGCATAGATGTTGTTCTTTTGTTAAGGAAACTAAAAACTGAAACAAACTTTTTAACAAAGGTCTCTTTCCATTTAAGGTTAATTCCTTAATCATTTGGAGTTCATCAAAAATTAAGATTGGTATTTTTCCTTTTTTATTTAGCTCTGCAAATAAATATTCAATATATTGGTAAATGTCCCCCGATTTTTCTTTCTTCTCAAAAAAATTTTTCGGCATTCCTAAATAGTAATTGCTTAATTCTTTAGAACCCTTAACTAATAAATCCGCCAATGATTTAGCATACTCTCTAAAATCATCAATCTTTGATTTCTCATCCACTTCAAATAAACATTCAATAAAATTATCGACATTTATTATAGCCCGCCTTCTAAAATTTATATAAAAAGGAATATATTTTTTGTCCAATTTTTTTGTGATTATATGATTTATTAGGATTGTTTTACCTGAATTTAATGGACCATAAATAAAATAAATGTCATCTGGTTCTTTGTTTAAGATATGTAATATCTCGTTAATTTCTTTTTCCCTATTAAAGAATTTCATTTTAATCACCATATAAAAGAAGAAATAAAATTAAAAAATTGAATTTATTCCAAATAGATTGCTGGTTTGTATGGAATAGCGTGTTTCTTTTTACCTTTTATGTCTTCTCCATTTATAATAACCTCTGCACCAAACTCTTTCTCAAGGAATTCTTTTGCATTGTTTAAGATTTCTGCTTCATTTATTGGTTTTTTAACTCCAATCTTTGTTAATTGTTGTATTAATTTAGGAATCTCTTTTCCATACTTTCTGAATTTCTCATTCTTCATAATCTTTGGCATTAATTGTTTTATGCTATCTTCTTTGTTCTCATTCATTATCTCTAAAATCTCATACTTCCAATCGTCTGCAGTGTAGAGATAGATCTTCTTTGGCTGGATTTTTGTAACCTCAATAATCTCCCTAATGTCATCCATTACTGATTTAATGTATTCCTCTCCAAGTTCCAATGTTTCATCAATAAACTCTTCCTTAACTTCTGGGAATTTTTCATTGGATATGAAGGTATCTTTGCCCATCTTTTCCCAAATCTCTTCGCACAAGTGTGGGGTGAATGGTGTCATTAACTTAACGAGAACCTCAAGGACCTCCATTAAAACTTTTGGATTATTTCCTCCTCTTCTCTTATACCACCTAATATCATTCATCAACTCATAGAATAACAACCCTGCTCTCCTCAACTGAATATTTGAGAATGCCTCATCCGCTATTTTTACCGCTTTATATGTTTTATGCAACAACCACTTATCTATGTAGGTGAGTTCTCCTCCTTTATCTTTTTCAAATAAATCAATAACCTCCATGGCAAATTCATAGAACCTTATTAAGTTTTCCTTTGCCCTTTCCATCTCTTTAAATTTAATATCTGCATCTTGTGGAAGTTCTGCACATGTTGTTATGTAAAACCTTCCAACATCAGCCCCGTATTTTTCAGCAACTTCCATAACTGGTAATACAGGCCCCTTAGATTTTGAGAGTTTCTTACCTTCAATTGTAACATATCCATTAACTACAATACCTCTTGGCCAAAGTTCTTCAGGGAATATTGCTACGTGGTTGAATATGAAGAACGTCAAGTGGTTTGGCACTAAGTCCTTTGCAGAGCACCTCCAGTCCAATGGATACCAGTATAAAAACTCCTTCCTCATCTCCTCAATTAAGTCCTTTGGAAGTCCCGTTTCCTTCTCAATTTCCTCAACATTTCCTTTGCCTAAAAATACATAATCAAACAACTTCTCAGTCAATTGCTCTGGCTTTATGCCTTTCTCGTTGATGAATTTAGCTATTGTGTAGTATGCCATGTAGATTGTTGAGTCGGATAAACTCTCAATAACCCATTCTTTATCAAATGGCAATTTTGTTCCGAGCCCCTTTTTCCTTGCACATGCCTTATCTTTCATCCAGTCAATTTTGTTGTGGAACTCTTTTCTTGCACTTTCAGGGATGAAGTTCATTCTATCTACGCATTTGTGGGCAAGTTCCTTCCATTCTTCATCAGAATATTTTATGAACCACTGTCCTTTAACTGTCTTAACTATACATTTTGTTCCACATCTACAAACAACATTTTCCTCACTAAATTCATACATTATCTCTGCAATTCCTTTCTTTATGAAATCCTTTGTTAACTTTTCCTTTATCTCCCTAACAGGAAGTCCTGCATATTTTCCGCAGTTTTCATTTAAAACTCCTTTGTGGAATTCATCCTTATAAATCTTGTTTGTTGCCTTCTCTAACAATTTCTCATCATTCTGGCTTTTAATGCCCATCTTCTCTACAATCTCTTTTGCAGGGAATTCGCCATAACCCTCAACCTTTATCAATGGAATTAATCCAACCTCCTCAACTTTCCCTAAATCCCTCAATGCAACGTAGTCATAAGGAGCGTGCGCTGGAACACTCATAACGCATCCAGTTCCAATCTCTGTTGAGACAAAAGTTGCAGGGAAGATTGGGACTTCTTTTTTTGTTATTGGATTGAGAACTTTCTTATTGATGAGTTCCTCCCCTTTGAATTCTTTAATTATCTCTACTTTCCTATCTTGGTGAACAAGTTTTTCTGCACATTCTTTGCTCATTATCCATATACCATTGTCTATTAACTCAATACCATCATCAGTTTCTTTTTCAATCCAAACCTTTGCTTTAACATAAGTTTCTTCTGGATTTACCCAAACGTTTGTAACTCCAAACACTGTCTCTGGTCTCAATGTTGCCATTGGCATGATGCATCTATCATTATCAAATTCCAATTCAAATTTAATTAAAACATACTCTACCAATGTAGCCTCTTCTCCATGCAACAAATCGTGGTCCTCAACTGGGTTGTCACATTTTGGACAGTACCTAACTGGGTGGGAACCTTTTATAATGTATCCCTTCTCTTTTAATTTGTAAAATTGCCATTCGATAAATTTGTTGAAAACATCATCATCTGTCTTGAAGTTTCTTCTCCAATCTAATGCAAAACCCATTCTTTTAAATGCTTCAGTTGCCTTTTTTGAGAAGTATTCAACAACTTTTTCAGGAGTAGTTAATTCTAAGAGTTCATCCATTGGGATATTGTGAAGTTTGTTGTATGCCCAGATGATATTCCCTTTCCTCTCCTTTATCTGCTCAGCAAGCCCTAAAATTGGGGTTCCAGTAACGTGGTATCCAAAAGTCCATAATACATTCTTCCCTTTCATCCTCTGATATCTTGCAACAACCTCAGGAATGGTAAAGGTTCTCAAATGTCCAGCGTGTAAAACACCATTTAAGTATGGGAACGCCGCGGTTATAAAGAACTTCTCCCTATCATCTGGATCTGCCTCAAAAATCTTTGCCTCTTCCCATTTCTTTTGCCATTTTTTCTCTATGCTTTGTAAATCGATGCTCATGATTATCCCCCAAATACCTCTTTAAAATGCATGATTTCATGAACGTGTGGTTTTATTGGATAACCTACGATTATATCATTTTTGCTTTTTATATTTTTTATGAAATCCTTTTTTATATCCTTCAAAGAAATAAGATAATCTTGCCAATTTCCATTGTAATTTTTCCTCCTTTTTAAGTAGTTTTCCATAGATTTTAAAACATCCTTATTAATTTCACTTGCAAAAGGCACATATATGGCTTTTTTTGCATTTATATTACACTCACAGCCATATAAGTGGAAAGCGATTAAATCATTATCCTCTATAATTTGCTGGACAATATCTTCTACACCTTCTGTCCCTATCCATAAATTATCTTTTATTTTTAAACATTTATTTATAACCTCTAAAATCCCAAATCTTTTATATTTTTTCTCTTCATCTGATAAGTAATGCCTATTCCCAAGAACAATACATATATCAAAATCATAAGATGTATAAAAATCTAACAACTCAAAAACGTCCTTTCTCCGACTCTGCACAGTTAAAACTACATTTCTTAAATTTTCTAAAATATTTTCATTTGTTAGTGGAGTTTTTTCAGCATCGATAACATGATAATCAAAGCACTTATATACCTTATTGTTTAATTCAATTAATGCGTTTTGGTTTATTTGGCTTAGTTTTGTTGCTATACCTAACATAACATCACGCATATATTTTTATATTTTGAATTTCATTTCATTTATATATAAATTGTAGTTATTGTTTTATTAAAAAAGGAAATTCATTTATACATTAGTCGTTCTGCGAGTGAGTGTCATATAGTCGTGTGCGAAATAGTTGAATAACGTAGTTATTCAACTTCCCTGCAACCGAAGGTTGCAGTGGATTTTTAAACTTATTTATGCATTAATGAATTTCTAATAATCTTTATTCTTCCTTAAAATTTGAAATAAGGGATAAATCTTTAAGAATTTACCAATAGTATATTTCCAAACTATACGGCAAAATCCAAGGGATTTTGCCAAATTTTCTAACGCACACGACTATAAATCATCATCTTAAATTCAATTTGAAGAATGTTCGGCAATACTTATTAAAATTATTAGGGTGATGATATGGAATTCTCAGAGTGGTATAGTGAGATTTTAGAAAGGGCAGGGATTTATGACGTTAGGTATCCAATAAAGGGATGTGGAGTTTACCTCCCTTATGGATTCAAGATAAGGAGATACACATTTGAGATAATAAGGAAACTTTTAGATGAAACAGGACATGATGAGGCACTTTTCCCTATGCTAATTCCAGAAGATTTACTTGCTAAGGAAGCAGAGCATATAAAAGGATTTGAAGATGAGGTCTATTGGGTAACTCATGGGGGGAAGACACCATTAGATGTAAAGTTGGCATTAAGACCTACTTCAGAAACACCAATTTACTACATGATGAAGTTGTGGGTTAAAGTCCATACTGACTTGCCAATAAAACTCTACCAAATAGTAAATACATTTAGATATGAGACAAAGCACACAAGGCCATTAATAAGGTTAAGAGAGATTATGACATTTAAAGAAGCACACACAGCACATGCTACAAAAGAAGAGGCAGAGGAGCAAGTTAAAAAGGCAGTAGAGATTTACAAAAAGTTCTTTGATACATTAGGAATTCCTTATTTAGTATCAAAAAGACCTGATTGGGACAAATTTCCTGGTGCGGATTATACAATGGCATTCGACACAATCTTCCCAGATGGAAGAACTATGCAAATAGGAACAGTTCACAACTTGGGGCAAAACTTTGCAAAAACATTTGAAATTATATTTGAGACCCCTGATGGTGGAAAAGATTATGCATACCAAACATGCTATGGAATCTCTGATAGAGTTATCGCCTCAATAATAGCAATCCATGGGGATGAGAAAGGGCTTATATTGCCTCCAATTGTAGCACCAATCCAAGTTGTTATAGTGCCTTTAATCTTTAAAGGGAAAGAAGAAATGGTCATGAATAAAGCAAAAGAAATTTACAGCTTATTAAAAGATAAATTTAGAGTTCATTTGGATGATAGAGACATAAGACCAGGAAGAAAGTTCAATGATTGGGAATTAAAAGGAGTTCCATTAAGAATTGAAATAGGGCCAAAGGATATCGAAAATGGAAAAATTACGTTATTCAGGAGGGACACTGGGGAGAAGTTCCAAATTGATGATAATGAGGGATTAATAGATGAAATAGAAAAAACTTTAAATACTATAAGTGAAAATATGAAAAATAGAGCATGGGAAAAATTTGATGCATTTATTAAAATTGTTGAATTTGATGAAAGTAAAATAGATGAAATAAAGAATATTTTAAGTGAAAAGAGGGGTGTTATATTAATTCCTTACAGTGATGATATTTACAATGAAGAACTTGAGGATAAGGTTGAAGCGTCAGTTTTAGGTGTAACCGAGTATAAGGGGAACAAATATATTGCCATTGCAAGGACATACTAAAACTCTATTTTATTTTTGTTTATTTTTAAGTTTTATTTTTATTTATAACTTATTTGGTGATACTAAATGGACGAAAGAGCAAAATACATGAAAGGGACTACAACAGTAGGTCTAATATGTGATGATGCAGTAGTCTTAGCAACAGACAAGAGAGCAACAATGGGGAATCTCATTGCCGACAAAGAAGCGAAAAAGTTATATAAGATAGACGATTATATAGCAATGACTATTGCAGGAAGTGTAGGGGATGCCCAAGCCCTTGTAAGATATGTTTCAGCAGAGGCAAAACTATATAAAATGAGAACTGGAAAAAATATCCCTCCATTATCATGTGCTACATTAATAAGCAATATTTTACACGGTAATAGAATGTTTCCTTTTTTAACACAACTTATTATTGGAGGTTATGATTTATTATATGGGCCAAGACTGTTCTCTCTTGACCCAATTGGAGGGTTAAATGAGGAAAGTTCATTTACAGCAACTGGTTCAGGTTCTCCAACTGCCTATGGTATTCTGGAGTTGGAGTATAGCAAAGACATGACACTGAAAGATGGCCTTAACTTGGCTATTAAAGCACTAATATCTGCTATGGAAAGAGATGCATTCTCTGGAAATGGTATTTCCCTTGCATACGTAAATAAAGAGGGAGTAACAATACTTGAAGATGAAGAAATTGAAAAAATGGTAAAAAAAATTAAAAGAAAGAGGAAATAACTAAATAACTCGTTTTTTTTATTTTAAAGATTTAATCACAATAAAAATTTCTTTTCTTTGATAAAAATGTTTTTTTTTGAATTTCAAGGATGTCTTTTCAAAATGTTTGATGTAGATTTTAGTTTATCGCACTTAATTCAATTTTAGTACATTTAGCAAATTTTAACCATAAATTTTAGGAGGATGGTTGTTTTGTCAGCAGAAGAATTACTAAATCAAATAAAAGAGGAAGTAATTAAAAGAGCTCCCGGAAATGCAGTTATTACTGATGTTCAATTTGAGGGGCCAGAAGTTGTAATTTACGCAAAAAATCCAGAAATATTCACAAACTCTTTTATAAAGGAACTTGCAAGAGATCTTAAAAAGAGGATTGCCATTAGACCAGACCCATCTGTTTTATTAGATCCAGAAATTGCAAAGAAAAAGATTTTAGAAATTGTTCCAGACGATGCAGAAATTACAAACTGTATTTTTGACGCAAACACTGGAGAAGTTATCATAGAATCAAAAAAGCCAGGGCTTGTTATTGGAAAAGAAGGTAGCACATTAGAGGAAATAAAGAAGGCAATTAGATGGGCTCCCAAGCCAGTAAGAACTCCTCCCATTCCATCAGAAACAATAAAAGCAATAAGAGCAACATTATATAGAGAGAGGGCTGATGTAAAGGAAATTTTAAGAAGAATTGGAAGAAGAATACACAGAGATATTAAAATAAGAGAGGACTATTGGGTAAGAGTTTCTTTTTTAGGTGGGGCAAGAGAAGTTGGTAGAACTTGCTTATATTTGCAAACACCAGATAGTAGAGTTTTGATAGATTGTGGAATAAACATTGCTGTTGAAGGAGATAGGGCATATCCTCATTTTGACGCCCCCGAATTTTCCATTGAGGAGATTGATGCAGTTGTCATTACCCATGCTCACTTAGATCACTGTGGTTTTGTTCCTGGATTGTTTAGGTATGGTTATGATGGACCAGTTTACTGTACAAGACCAACAAGGGACTTAATGACACTTTTGTTTAAAGATTATTTGGATATTGCTGAAAAAGAAGGAAAAGATGTTCCATATACAGCAAAAGACATCAAAACTTGTGTAAAGCATACAATACCTATTGACTATGGTGTTACCACAGACATAACGCCAACAATAAAATTAACTCTCCACAATGCTGGGCATATATTGGGTTCAGCAATAGCACACTGCCATATTGGAGATGGGCAGTATAACATTGCTTACACAGGAGATATTAAATTTGAAGCGTCAAGGTTATTGGAACCTGCAGTTTGTCAATTCCCAAGGTTGGAAACATTAATAATTGAATCAACTTACGGTTCCTTTGATGACGTATTGCCAGAAAAAGAAGAGACGGAAAAAGAACTTTTAAAAATTGTGTCTGAAACATTGCAAAGAGGGGGAAAAGTTCTAATCCCAGTATTTGGTGTTGGTAGGGCACAGGAGTTAATGCTCGTTCTTGAAGAGGGGTATAACCAAGGTGTCTTCAACGCTCCAGTTTATCTTGATGGTATGATTTGGGAAGCGACTGCAATTCACACAGCATATCCAGAATACCTATCAAAAGTCATAAGAAACAGAATATTCCATGAAGGGGATAACCCGTTCTTATCAGAGGTATTTAAAAGAGTAGGTAGCACAAATGAAAGAAGGAGAGTCATTGATAGTGATGAGCCATGTATTATATTGGCAACTTCTGGAATGCTCACTGGTGGACCAAGTGTTGAATACTTCAAGAACCTTGCTCCTGATGAGAAAAACACATTGGTATTTGTTGGTTATCAGGCAGAGGGAACCCTTGGAAGAAAGGTGCAGAAAGGTTGGAAGGAAATTCCAATAACAACAAAGAATGGAAAAACAAAATCCATCCCAATAAAAATGGAAATACACACATTAGAAGGATTCTCTGGACATAGTGACAGAAAACAATTGATAAAATACCTTAGAAAATTAAAACCAATGCCAGAAAGAATCTTAATGATTCACGGAGAGGCAAACAAATGTATTGATTTGGCAAGTACCGCTTATAAGTTATTCAAGAGAGAAACAAGAGCTCCAATGAACTTGGATTCTATTAGGGTAAAATAATGATAAATAAGAACAAAATAGAATAATAAAAACATAGAATAAAAAATGGAATAAAATAAAAACCGTAGTTCCCATCAAAACATATTAGCAGATTATCGTCTCCATGAAACCTCTAAAAGAAACTTTAAAAAAGTTAAGCAAAACCTATCGGTTTTGCAGCTCGAACCTTACGGTTCGATTTCATCAAAAGGGATGCACCGCTTCGCTTCGCTCGGCAGTGCTTCTTAGGGAGTTTAATATCATGTATTAAATTTCTTAATTAACTTTTCTTGCTTTTATATACCCCCTGTTGAATTTTGGTACTAGAAAATTGAGGAAAAGTATTACTGATTTTTTTGAATTAAAATTGAGATTTTTTAATTATTTTAGTTTTTTGGTTTTATTTTTGTGGTTTTAAGTTTGAGTTGATTTTAGATTGTGTAAAATAAGTTCTAATTGTGGAGATTTGTTAGCGTGGTTGTGCGTTGGATTTAAAAAGAACTTGCACAATCTTTCTTACTTTTATAAAGGGTTTGATAATTGGGTAGTAAGAAAATTCGAGTTGAAAAAGAAAGATTTATATAGGAGTTTGGGCATAAAATAAGGACAAAGTTATAGGGTTTGAATATCTCATCCATTAAAACAAGGATGGAAACCAGGTTTAATTTCTGGTTTAATATCTGGTTTTTCAATTTTTTGTTTGAATATCTCATCCATTAAAACAAGGATGGAAACTACTCAAGTGCTTTGTTTGTCTTCTCTATTGACCTTAGTTTGAATATCTCATCCATTAAAACAAGGATGGAAACCTAATTTTTCCAAATCAATCATTCTTCCCCCTCAGGTTTGAATATCTCATCCATTAAAACAAGGATGGAAACTCTCTGGAAATCACATCTCCATAGTCACCTAACCCCAGTTTGAATACCTTATCCATTAAAACATGGCTGGAAACAGAAGAATTAGATAATACTTATAGATTTAAATTTTTAAAATCAAAATATAAACTCTGTTTTTTAGTTGCTTTATATAAAAAAAGTAAAATGGCATTAGCAATTTTCTACAAAAAACTTCATTAAAAAATTAATCAACATTTGTAAATATTCAAATGCATGATAAAAATTAGAACTTATATTTTTGGTGGGGATTAGGGTAATAAAAAATAACAATTAAAAAAACAAAAAGCAAAGTATTAAAATTTTACTTTAATTAATTCTTCAACAATTTTTCGAAACATTCTTTGCAAACAATTTTGCCATTGATAACCCTTCCCTTAATTTCCATAAAATATTCTCCACATTCTTGACATTTTATCGATGGGAATAATCTTGCTTTTCTTGGGGGTTCGATATCAACCTCTCTAACATCAAAAAGCTCTTTTTCATCCATGCTCAAAATCTTTTCTGAAATTTCTTTTCTTCTCTGATTGAATATCTGCATTTCTTCTTCAGACAGTTTCCCTGTATTAAACTTTCTTAATATATCATCAAATTCCTCAAAAAAGTTCTTTTTAACATAAATCCTTATTGCTCTATTGCTTTCTCTTGAATAAAATGTATAGACATGTTTTCCATTATCCTTAAATATTAGATTCCCCTTTCCAAATGTGCAACTTAGCATATACTGAATTGCATCAACTCCACATGCATTATTCTCTACTATCGCTACCAACTCCTCATCCTCCGATTTTTTGAAGTGGTTTTTTACATACTTCGCAACTCTATATCCTATCGCCAATCCCGGACAAAAGTGTCCATGAAACTCTATAACTTTTTTTAGTTCTTCATCCATACTCTCACCAAATTATTTTTTTAGTTTTATATATTCATTAAATGCCTCCCTTGAAGTTCCAACGACAACCCTTTTATAACTTTCCCCATTATAAATAACTTCCTCTAATTTTCCTCTTACAACAACAACTTCTTCTTCAAAACACTGTCCCGCGTAGGTGTGGGTAAACGAAACAACCTCTTTTATCTCATCATCATCGCACTCAATTCTATACACCGCAGGGTTATCAAATGCATAGGTTGCATCCACAACAACGCCTTCAACCTCAACGAATCCTAAACTTCTGTATCTTTTCTCCCCGTACTTCTCAGTTATCTCATCCCATTCTCTCGTTGCAAGCAAATCGAACATAACTCCATCGATAACTCCCCTATTAAATTTTCTCTTTTCATGCCAAACAAATTCTTCAAAGGTTAATGTATTATCCTTTATCCTCTTTTCATAAGCCTTTTTCCAGAATTCATTTGATAGTGGAGAAAGTTTTTTATCCTCAAAAGCATTTTTTAATGCTTCTCTTGCATTTTTGTGGTTCTCCATGCCGTAAATTACAAAGTCAATATCTGAGTTTGAATTGCTCAACTTCAAAACCATAGAGCCAGAAATACCCATGTGTTTGTAAGGAATGCCATAATCATGCAGAATATCAGCCAATTTTATACATTTTTCTTCCAGTTCGTTAGGGTTGTCTAAGTTTAGTAGTTCTTTCAACCTTTCATTAGGCCTTAAAATTCTTTTAATTCTTTCATTTGGAACAGAATGCATAAGGACATCATTGACTTCATCATAAAATAAATATTCGGGGAAGTAATTTTCTAAGAATTTATATGCCTTTTCTGTCTCTGCCATCTTTATGTATTTCTTTCCATTCAAAATTCTGATATTATTACTGTTTAAATTTAAATTCTCATCTTTAACCAAATCCAAATTTACATACCTCAAAAAACACAAAACTCTATCCTCTGGATGGTAATAAGTATTAACTGCAAAAAATAGTCCTTCCTTAGTTTCAACAAAATCCCTCAATCTAACCCTCATAGTATCCCCTTTTTAAATTTTAAATTAATGTAGCAAAAATAAAATAGAAAAACAAAAATAAATTAATTTATCCTTTCTTAAACCCTATGGCAAATCCAACAGCAAATCCGCTCCCCAAGGAAATTGAGTGAATTAGCCCCGTTAATTGACTTCCATAGGCAATGACTGAGTTCTCTACACTACCTATTAACGCCAAAAGTGCATTTTCATTAATACTAATAACTCCAAGATTCGCCAAATACAATAAGCTTAATAGATACAATCCAATTAGTGCTATGAGCACTTTAATGGCTTTTTTTGCAGCCCATCCAATGACAAACCCAATTACAAATCCACTACCCAAATCTGGAATAAATTGAGCAATATCCATATTTCCAACTCCTTTTTTATGTTAAATGCACGTTAACGTCATCCAAATTGTTTAAACTGTCTGTTATAATACATACTGTTCCATATTCAACTTCTTTGTATCCAATGTATGTCTTAATATTGTTCTTCATGTATTCTTCAATGTTCCAATCTTTATATTTTGAATCTTTAACTTTTTCAATATTACCCATTTCGTTAGTTATTTGCTCATTTATTAGTTCCTTCATAGTTTCTTTGTTAACTGGCAATATATACACTTTTATAAAGTGTAAACCTTTTTTGTATTCATTTTCGTTTATTTTTTCCCATCCTACGACGTTAACAGTTATTGGTGGTTTTAAGTCGAGGTTTATGTTTTCTTTTAGATAGTTAATATCCAATGATATTGGTTCACAAGTAATATTTGCGATGATGTATCCATCTTTTTCAATAACAGAGGTATTAATAACCTTTATCTTTCCAATACTTTTAAGACCTTTGAGGATTTTTTTGAGATACTCATCCTTTTTCGTTACAAGTCCTATATGCGTGTATGCATCTATTTTTATACTCATTGCCCTATCTTCATCATAAGACACAATATCGTTATAGTTTGGCAAATAGTCTCTGAATTTTGGATTTGGCTTATTTATTGTTTTTGTATTTATTAGGATATATCCATTACTTGCTATAATATTTTCATTTTGATATAATTTTCCAAGCATCCATAAGGGAGTTTTTATTGCTATTTGACTTTGGTCATCTTTGTTAATGTATATGCCTGTCATGAATGATGTAATGATGGACAACAAATCTTCTGGAATCCCCTTTTCTTTAATAATGTTTGGATTTTCTTTTATAAATTCGTTTATAGCATCTTTACTTAAATATACAAAGTGTGTATATGGACTATTATTTACAACCTCTTTTACACTCAAAGTTTCTACACACCCACAAAAGAATAGTAAAAATATCGTCACTAATGCAATCTTTTTGATATTGCTCATCAAAACACCTCAATTTACTACATAACTCGCAATAATTTTCTATACATATTGACTGTTGTCATTAAGCCTATACATAACTTTAACAAACATAATTAATAAATTTTTATGTTTTGTATATATAAATATTTGAAAGTTTATTTTTGTTAATTTTTTCGAATATTGTCGTCCTTTTGCTTATTCTAACGCTTCTTACTTTTTTCTCATTTTTTGCTTAATATTTACATTTTTTATTTTCCATTTTTATTACAAAAGAACAAATAGAAAATTTTTTAACCTACAAAGTTTATCAAATATCGTAATGTAAGCTACGATTTTATACGCATTGATTAGTTCTATTATAATTGCGAAATATATTATATATAATATCTACTCAATACGTAAAGGGATGATACACATGAAATCCATATTTGTAAATCCAGAACGTTGCATTGGATGTAAAAGTTGCCAAATTCAGTGTGCTGTATCCCACTCTGGGAAAGACAGCATTTTTGAAGCAATATATGCAGAACCTACACCAAAACCAAGAATTTTTGTGGAATATATGGGCGTTGCTGTACCACTCCAATGTAGGCATTGCGAAAATGCTCCATGCATGGCTGCATGTCCTTCAAATGCCATCAAAAAAGAAGATGGGGCAGTTGTAGTTGAAAAAGAAAAGTGCATCGGATGCAAAGCATGTGTAATGGTTTGTCCATTTGGAGCAATGTCCATTGATGTAGGGGAAAGCAAGGTTTTAAAATGTGATTTGTGTGGGGGAAATCCAGCATGCGTTAGTGCATGTAAAACTGGGGCATTGCAGTATGGAGATATTTTGGAACTAATTAAAGAAAAAAGAAAAAAGTATCTAAAATCTATGCTTAAAATAGTGGCAATCGGTGGTGTCCATGAGTGCAAATGATAAAATAAATGAGTTAACCATTTCACAACCAACAAAAGAGATGTTAAGCATTGCAAAAGAGAAAGGAATTGAAACTACATGGGATAGACTTGAAAAACAAGAACCTCATTGTGGTTTTGGACAATTAGGGATATGTTGTAGAAACTGTACTATGGGGCCATGTAGAATAGATCCATTTGGTGGAGAACCAAGAAAAGGTGTCTGTGGGGCAACAGCAGATACAATTGTCGCAAGAAACTTTGCAAGGATGGTGGCAGCAGGTACTGCAGCACACTCTGACCATGGAAGAGGTGTTGCACTCACATTACTTGAAGGGGCAGAGGGGAAGGCACCATATCCAATAAAAGACAAAGAAAAATTAAAGAGCGTTGCAACTAAATTGGGCATAGAGATTGAAGGGAAAAGTGATGAAGAAATTGCAAAAGAAATAGCAAAAAAGGCACTTGAGGACTTCTCGAGGCAAAATGAAGATACCTTGAACTTTTTAAAAGCATACGCTCCAAAGAAAAGATTTGAATTGTGGAAATCCTTGGGGGTTTTGCCAAGGAACATCGATAGAGAAGTTGTTGACATAATGCACAGAACAAGTATTGGGGTAGATAATGACCCATTATCATTAATTGTTCAATCAATAAAAACATCTCTTGCAGATGGTTGGGGAGGAAGTTTACTTGCAACAGAATTACAAGATATACTATTTGGAACCCCTCAACCAGTTAAAGGTTTTGCAGATTTGGGAGTTTTAGATGAAAAGAAGGTAAATATTATTGTACATGGGCATGAGCCAATCCTATCTGAAAAGATTGTTGAGGCTGCAGAAAGTGAGGAAATGCAAAAACTTGCAAAAGAGGTTGGGGCAGAAGGAATAAACGTCTGTGGTATGTGCTGCACTGGAAATGAGTTGTTAGTAAGGCATGGAGTACCTGTTGCTGGAAACTTCTTACAGCAAGAATTGGCTATAATAACTGGAGCTGTTGAGGCAATGGTTGTTGATGTGCAGTGTATAATGCCTTCTCTCCCAGATATTGCAAAATGTTACCACACAAAAATCATATCAACATCAAAACAGGCAAAATTCCCTGGGGCTGTGCATATTGAGTTTAATGAGGAGAATGCAGATGAGATTGCAAAAGAAATAGTAAAAACTGCCATTGAAAACTTCAAAAATAGGAAAAAATCAGTGCATATCCCAAATGAGAAAAAAGAGTGCATTGTTGGATTTTCAGTTGAGGCAATTCTCTCTGCTCTTGGAGGAAGCTTAGATGCACTCATAGATGCAATCAAAAGTGGTAAAATAAAAGGTGCTGTGGGAATTGTTGGATGTAACAATCCAAAGGTAAAACACAACTATGCACATGTTGAACTTACAAAAGAATTAATTAAAAATGACATACTTGTTGTTCAAACAGGTTGTGCTGCTATTGCATGTGCTGAAGCAGGGCTTTTATCACTTGATGCTATAGAATTGGCTGGAGATGGGCTTAAAGAAGTTTGTAAGGCATTGAATGTACCTCCTGTATTACATTTAGGTTCTTGTGTGGATTGCTCAAGAATCTTGGTATTGTTGGGGGCTCTTGCTGAGGCATTGGGTGTTGATATTTCAGATTTACCAGTTGCTGGAGCAGCCCCAGAATGGATGAGTGAAAAAGCGGTTGCAATTGGAACATACTTTGTTGCAAGTGGGGTATTTACTGTCTTGGGAGTTGTTCCACCAATATTGGGAAGTAAAGAGGTTGTTAAGATTGCAACACAGGATGCAGAAAAACTTGTTGGTGGAAAGTTTGCAGTAGAAACAGACCCAGTTAAAGCGGCAAAATTGATAATCAAACATATAGAAGAAAAGAGGGAAAAATTGGGCATTTAATTGATTTACTGATTTATCATTTATTGATTTTATCAATTTATTTATTTTTACATGATTTATTTGTTTTACTTTTGTTTTGGGGGATATTATGGAGGTTAAAAATCCTTACGTGCTAAAAAAAGGAAAATGCAAAATTTGCGGCAAGGACATTGAAATTATAGAAAATACTGAAGAAGTTCAAAAAAGATTGCAATCCAAAAACATCAGTCTTAACATTGACTTTGAGATTTGTGAAGAGTGTAGAAGAAAGGAATACTTAAAAAGGGTGGTTTTATGAGTGGGAATATTAAAGAGTGCGTTGAACATAAGTTGTGTTCATTTTGTGGAGCATGTATTTCAGTATGTCCTTCCAATGCTTTAAAAGTTGGCTTAGATAACCCAACAATTGAAGATAAAGGGTTTTGTGAGGCCTGTGAGAGAAATCTCTGCAGAGTGGTTTGTCCACAAATTGATATTGAGGAAGAGCTCTACACAACCCCAACAGAATATATGGAAATTGTCATTGCAAGGAGTACAATAAAAGAAATCCTCAAAAATTGTCAAGATGGTGGGATTACATCAACCTTAGTTTACACTTTACTTGAAGATGGAGTAATTAGCATTTGTGCTGGAAATAAGGAAGAGTGGAAGCCAGATGTTGTGACAGTTGAAGATAAAGAAACACTCCTAAAAACACTTGGTTCAAAATATACATTTGTTCCAGTTTTATCAAAATTGCACGATGAAGTTGTAAGTAAAGATAAAAAAATTGCAGTTGTTGGATTACCTTGCCAAATAAGGGCTTTGCATAATATGGAAAAGACATATTTCAGAAAATATAACGTGCATTATAAAATAGGTATATTGTGTACTCACAACTTCTCATATACCACATTCAAAAAAATCGTTGAAGATTTGGGGTTGAAGGTTGAGGATGTTATAAAGGTCGATATCAACAAAGGAAAAATGATATTCTACACAAAAGACGGAGAAAAATCAATTCCAGTATCAAAATTGGATGATTTGTGTGATGAGTGTTGCCACCAATGTCCTGAGTTGTATTCAAGATTTGCAGATATCAACATAGGGAGTATGGGAAGTCCAGATGGATGGAATACAGTAATCATTATGAGCAAAAAAGGGAAAGAATTATTTGAAAAAGCACTTAAGAAGGGATACATTGAGATTTATGATAAAGAAGACCCAAAAATACAGAAAGGTTTAGCATTCTTGGAGAAATTCACAAAATTAAAAAGAACAAAGGCAAAAGAATTTGTTGAAAATAACAACATAAGAATGAAATCATCCCTAAATGAAATTGTTGAACTCTTTGAAAAAAGAAAAGAACGCATAAACTACTATGAAATGGAATTAAAGGATATTCCAATAAACATCATATCAAACAATGACAACAAAACAAACATTTATATTGAACCAAAATACTGCATTGGATGTAGAGCTTGCGAAATCTCATGTACAATAAACAATAACAAAAATAGAATCGATATTGTGCAAGTTGATGAGATTTTCTATGCCCCAATAAAATGTATGCATTGTGTAGATGCACCATGTGTAAGAGTATGTCCAGAAAAGGCATTGTATATCAAAAATGGCCATGTTGTTGTAGATAATGATAAATGTATAGGATGTAAGATGTGTATAAACGCATGTCCATTTGGTCATCCAAAGATTGAGGTTAGTGAGGACATTGAAATTTCTTCATTTGGACTTCCAAGATTTGTTCAGAAATTTGAGCTTATTAAATGTGATGGATGCATTGATAGGATTGAAAATGATGAATTGCCTTGCTGTTACTTAGTATGTCCAACAGATGCAATAAATATTGAAAATGGCAAAATAAAGAATGCTGCAAAGTTAATGATTGTTCAGAAATTCTAAAATTTGCTTTTTTAAATCTCTATGATTTTTGAGTTTTTGTATTTAGAACTTTTATACTTTTTATTACCCAAAATAAATTTTAAAGAATGTAGGTGTTCTCTTTTTAAGCCATATAGTTAAATTAGGGTTTTGTTTAGAGATTTTATCAATTTCTAAACATAATATCAATATATTTACAGATCTTCTTTTTTGGAAGTTAATAGTAATCTTTATATATCCATATTATCAAATTAATTATATTGTCTTATTATCGAGGACAAAATTACAAAATGGGGATTGATATGTCAAACGAAACTCCGGATAAAATTGATAAAAATGATAGCATGAACAACCAAAAAACAGAACAAATTAAAAAAACCATTGAAAATGTGGATAAAGCATTAATAAACAGTTTGGCAAGCCTTTTGTCAAGTGAGGTTAAGGCAAAAATATACATATACTTAAGAAAATATGGAGAAAGTACTGTTGATGAAATAGCCCATGGAACAGGAATATATCCTTCAACTGTTAGGGAAATTATATTAGAAATGTATGAAGAAGGACTTGTCAATAGAAAAAAATTAGAAAAAGAGGGATTAGGGAAAAGGCCTTATCTATATTCAGCAATTCCTCCGAGTGAAGTTGTGAAGAAATTATCAAAATCCCTCCAAAAGAAATTAAATGACGTATTTATGCTTGATAAAAAACTTAAAAAGAAAGAAATAAAGATTCCATTTTTGCCTGTAAAGATTATTATTGATGATAGCAACAAAGAACACTAAAGAAACACTAAAAAATAAAAAACAAAACCTATGAATTGGGGGATTAAAATGAAAACCATATCCTTATGTCCTATTTGTTTAAAACAAATATCTGCCGAAATAAAAGAAGAAGATGGTAAAGTTATAATAGAAAAGAAATGTCCAGAACATGGGCATTTTAAGGACATATATTGGGGAGATGCTGAATTATACAAGAAATTTAATAAATATGAGTATATCGGAAGCATAGAGGTAACTAATACAAATATTGAAAAGGGCTGTCCTTATGATTGTGGTCTCTGTCCAAACCACACATCAACAACAATCTTAGCAAATATTGATGTTACAAACAGATGCAATTTAAATTGCCCAATTTGCTTTGCCAATGCTAACCATACAAAGAAAATTTATGAACCAACCTTTGAAGAAATAAAGGAAATGATGAAACTTTTAAGAAATGAGAATCCACCATGTCCTGCTATTCAATTTGCTGGGGGGGAGCCAACAGTTAGGGATGATTTACCAGAGTTGATAAAATTAGCAAGAGAAATGGGATTTATACATATCCAGATAGCCACAAATGGGGTTAAGTTAAAAAATCTAACTTATTTAAAAACATTAAAAGAGGCGGGTTTATCAACAATTTACTTACAATTTGATGGAGTGACAGAAAAACCCTACCTAATTTCGAGAAATAGGAACCTATTACCAACAAAACTTAAAGTCATAGAAAACTGTAGAAAAATTGGGTTTAATAGCGTTGTTTTAGTCCCAACATTGGCAAAAGGAATTAATGATGACCAAGTAGGAAGCTTGATTAAATTTGCTATGGAAAACATAGATGTTGTAAGAAGTGTAAATTTCCAACCTGTATCATTCACTGGAAGGATTGACGAATCAAAAAGATTAAAGCACAGAATAACGATCCCTGATTTCATTAAGTTAGTTGAAGAACAAACAAATGGAGAAATATCTAAAGAAGATTTTTATCCAGTTCCTTTTGTAGTGCCAATATCACTGTTCGTTGATACATGGACAAATATGACAAAAGTAAAGTTAAGTTGCCATCAACACTGCGGAGCTGCTACTTATGTTTTTGTTGAGGATGGTAAGTTGATACCTATTACAAGGTTCTTTGATGTTGAAGGATTTATCGAGTTGTTAAATGAAGCTAAGGAAGACTTAATCTCATCAAAATTAGGTAAGGCGAAGGCAATATTGCATATAGCAAAAGAACTACCTAAATTAATGGATAAATCAAAAGCTCCAAAAAACTTAAAACTTATTGAACTTATAGTAGAAATCCTTAAGGGAAATTATGATGCCCTTACAAACTTCCACTACAACACATTAATGATTGGTTGTATGCACTTTATGGATCCATACAACTATGATGTAAATAGAGTTAAGAGATGCGTTATCCATTATGCTACACCAGATGGGAGGATAATTCCATTCTGTGCCTACAACACCATTCATAGAAAAGAAGTTGAAGAAAAATTCTCAATACCAATTGAAGAGTGGAAAGAAAGATTAAAAAATAGGGATGAAAATAGAGGCAATAAAAGTATAAGCGACCAATTGGTTGTTTAATTATTTTTTAATTGTTTTTATCTTTTTCTAATTTTTCTTCTAATTCTTCCTCTTTTATCCTTTCTCCAGTTATCATATAAACTACCCTATCTCCAATTGAGGCAATTATATTACCATTTCTTTCCAAATACTTTGCAACAAAGATGGTTTCTGTGGCCATTGTTATGTTCTTTGGATTTTCAATCATGTAGCTAATCATTTCCCTATAAAGTTGCTCATACAACTTATCTATCTTTTTATCTCTATTATAAACCTCTCTTGCCAATGCCTCATTTTTTGTTTTAAATGCAATTAACGCATCCCTCAACATGCTTTCAAGATAGTCAACCATTATGTTCAATATTTCATTTTCCCTTTTTATATTTAATTCAGATTTTAACACAATTTTAGCAATTTTTGATGCGTTATCTCCAACCTTTTCCAATTTTGAAATGATTTTTATAATTGTGAGTATTTCTCTCAAATCACTTGCAACTGGATGTTGTAAAGCAATTAAAGATATGCATTTTTCTTCTATGTCTATTTCCATTTTGTCGATTTCATCATCTTCTTTTCTAATTTTTTTAGCCAATTCTTTGTCATTGTCTAAAAATGCCTTTACTGCGTTAGTTGTTGCTTTGGCACATAACTCCCCCATTTTTAGAACATCTTCCTCTATTTCCTCGAGTTTTGTATAAAAAGCTTCTCTTGTCATTATCCCACATCCTTATTTTAAAATATTTTAAAATTTTGTTTTGCCACATTTAAAGTTTTCTTTTTAACCAAATTTACCGCTAATGTATTCTTCTGTTCTTTTATCTTTTGGTTCTAAGAATATTTTCTCTGTCTTATCAAACTCAACTAACTCTCCCATCATGAAAAAGGCCGTGTAATCTGAAACTCTACTTGCCTGTTGCATGTTGTGAGTTACTATAACAATGGTGTAGTCCTTTTTAAGTTCAACCATCAAATCCTCTATTTTTAATGTTGAGATTGGATCTAATGCAGAACATGGTTCATCCATCAAAATTACCTCTGGTTTAACAGCAATAGCCCTTGCAATGCAAAGCCTCTGCTGCTGTCCTCCAGAGAGTCTGAGGGCAGATTTTTTTAAATCATCTTTGACTTCATCCCACAACGCTGCTTTTTTCAGAGCCCATTCAACAATTTCATCCAACTTATCCTTATCTTTTATTCCATGAATCCTCGGACCATAGGCAACATTATCATAAATGCTCATTGGGAATGGATTGGGCTTTTGGAAGACCATCCCTACTCTCTTCCTCAATGCGACGACATCAACATCTTTATCATATATGTTCTTTCCATCTAAATAAACCTCTCCTTTTATTCTCACATTTGGAATTAAATCATTCATTCTGTTTAAGCATCTCAAAAACGTTGACTTACCACAACCACTTGGCCCAATTATTGCTGTTATTCTATTTTCATAAATAGGCATGTTAATATTTTTTAAAGCCTGTTTTTCACCATACCAAAGGCTTAAATTTTTAGATTCCATTTTTATTTTTTCCATAATTTCCCTCTTTATTTATAATTTTTAAATTTTTATATCATCTTTTAGAGCATATCTTATTGGGGTAAATATTGCTAAAAATATAAACAACATTACCAATGCTGCTCCCCAAGCTATTTTGTGATCTTCAGGAGATGGACTTTGTATTAAATCGTAAATTAATAAAGGCACAGCACCAACAGGTTCTAATGGATTGGTTGGATAGGTTTCATATAACCCTCCTGCTGTAAATAATAGGGGTGCTGTCTCTCCTGCCACTTTAGCCATACCTATTAACATGCCTGTAAGAATACCTTTTTTGGCTATTTTTGTAATTACTTTGAATATCACTTGGATTCTTGTACTACCTAAGGCATAGGCACCTTCCTTATATATTCTTGGAACTTCTGCCATAGCTTCTTCAGTATATACTGCTACATAAGGTGTAAGGATTATTGCCAATGCTATAGCTCCAGCTAGTCCAGAATAATGACCCATGGGAACAACCACTAATGCCGTTACAAAAGTACCTACAAGAATTGTCGGGAATTCTAACATTATTTGTAGTAAAACTTTTGTAACCCTGCCTATTAAACTGTTTGGAAATTCATAAACATAAGACCCGGCTAAGAATGCCAATGGTATTCCAATAATCATTGCCATTGCAGTTAGCATCAATGTCCCTACTATTGCTGGGCCTATGCCCCCTTCACTCAATGTTCCTGTTATAAAATTTATATTTCTTTCCATAACAATTGGCATTCCTTTTAAAAATATGGTATATATTATATGGAATAAGGGAAGTATTGCTACAAATGTACCAATTGTTACAATTAGCAAGAATATATTATTTTTAATTGTCCTAATGATTCTATGGAGATTAATATTATTCGCTGACATTTTCTCTCCACCTCTTCAAATAATAGATACCAATTACATTAACAACTAAACCTATAACAAATAATACTAAACCCGCAGCATAAAGTACTGAAGTCATATACTTATACAATGCAGCATTTCCATATTGATTACAAATAAGTGAAGATATTGTATAACCCGGTGCAAATAACTTATAAGTTAAGTTAAAAGAATTGCCTATTACAAGAGATACAGCCACAGTTTCACCCAATGCCCTACCAAATGCCAATACCATACTTGAAATTATTGCAGGTTTTATGAATTTAATTAATACTTTAGTAGCTTCATATTTTGTAGCTCCCAGTGCTATAAGACCTTCTTTATATATTGATGGAATCATGGCATAAGCTTCTCTTATTATGGCCGCTGCAAATGGAGTAACCATTATTCCCAAAAGTACTCCTGCTGCTAAGTAGCTATATCCCATAAGAGGAGGGTAGTTAAATAAAGGAATAAATGAGAAGTTTTCATATAAAAATTTCATAATATAATCTCTTAAAATAGGAACTAATACAACCGCTCCCCAAATACCATATATAATAGTTGGGAGACCTGCCATAATATCAGAAATTATAATTAATGGATATTTTATTTTTTTAGGAGCATAATCATTAACAAATATAGCATAACATATTGCTAAAGGCAATGCCACCAATAGGGCAATTATGGCTGAATATATACTTCCCCATATAGGGGCCGCTAATCCATAAACTTCCTTAGATGGATCTTCGGAAGCCTGCCATATATTATCGATAAATAAGTTTATTCCATATTTTGCAATTGCTGGCCAGGCATAAGTCAAATACACACCCAACATTAACACGATTATTAAAAAAACAGCAATTATTGCTGGAGCAGTAATAATTTTGAAAAAATCTATATTTCTCTCTTTTATTATTTTCATAATTTTTTTAAGACCCATATTCTCACCTATTCTTTTTAACGACAAAATCCCTTGGATTTACCAAAAACGTTTCAAATTAAATAAAAATTGCATTTTATATTGTTTTTATATACAATATGATATATTTTGAAATTAAATCTATATAAAAATTTTTTTATAAAACCAATTAACAAAAAGCAATAAATTTAAAAATAAAAATAGAAAAGAGAATTTATCATTCTTTTATTTTATTAATTGCATCAAGTCCAATTTTTGCCACATCACTTGGTAATCCTACATATCCTGGTGCTATGTGTTCAGGTTTTTGTCCTTCTGTTAATACCCATTTTAAGAATTCTTTTATAGCCTTAGCTTTTTCAGGCGAGTAATGTTTGCCATTTTTGTTTTCCCATACCAATAAGTGGGTAAATGCAACAATTGGATAGGCATTTTCATTTGGTGAGTTTAGCATTTGTTTTAAATCTTCCTTATAACCTTCAGTTGGATCAGGTATGTTGGCTTTAACTCCTGAAACTGCAGCTTTAATTGATTCATCAGTTGGAGCAACGAATTTACCTTTTTTATTCATTATTGCAGCATTTGGTAGATTATTTTCTATGGTATATGACAATTCAGTATATGCAATAGAGTATTTTGTACTTTTTAATGCATTAATAACTCCTGGGTTACCTTTAGCACCAATTCCTCTACCTAACTTCTCAACAGGCCACTGAACTGACTTACCTACTAAGTTATCTGGCAAACCGCCTGCAATATTTAAGAATGTTGAAAATATTGCTGTTGTACCACTTGCATCACTTCTATATATAACAATGATTTTTTCATGAGGTAATTTATCTGCCAATCCTGGATTTAATTTTTTAATTGCTTCATCATCCCAGTATTCTATTTTTCCTTGATATATATCTGCTATTACTTTTGGGGTTAACTTCAATTGAGCATTTCCAATTTCTGGCACATTATAAGTTACAACAACTGCTCCTACAATTTCTGGAAATTGTAATGGCTGATCTCCTGTAGATAAAAACTTTTCCCACATTTCTTTTTTAACTGGTGGATCTGTTCTTCCAATATCCGTTAATCCTTTTAAGAAAGCATCTTGTCCGTGTCCTGAACCTCCTCCTTCATATTCAATTTTTACATTTGGATTTACTTTTTGATAGTCCCTTATCCATTTCTCTATCTGAGCTTTAGGAAATGTGGCTCCGGTAGTTCTTATGATTATTGTTTTGGTAGTTTGTTGGTTATTTGTAGGTTTTTCAGTAGTTGTCTGTTGGTTATTTGTAGATTTTTCAGTAGTTGTTTGTTGGTTATTTACACACCCACAAAGGCTAACTATGGACACAACCAATAATGCACCTACCAATATACTTAGGAGTTTTTTCAAGATACCACCTACCACCTTTTAAGGATGTTTTACACTATAACCTAAATTCCCAACTACTATATAAAGTTTTCTATTTGTCAATTTATATTCATATTTTGTGAACCATATTATAAAACTAAGAAGATATTTATAAGGAAATTGATAAGGAATATGCAGAAATTTAATTTTTTATAATATCTTGTGGGGATATTATGATGGAGAAAATAGCTAAAGTGGGAGAAGTCGCAAAGAAGATAAAGGAAAAAATTGAGGGCTATGATGGACTTATAAGAGTTGTTACTCACTACGACCCAGATGGCCTAACCTCTGGAGCAATAATGGTAAAAACACTCCTTAGAATAAATAAAAAATTCCACCTAACAATTGTTGAGCATTTATCTAAGGAGGTTATAGATGAACTTGTTAGAGAAAAGCAATATAATGACGCTTTGTTTATTTTTTGTGACATGGGTAGTGGACAAATAGAGCATTTAATTGAGAATAACTTCAATGCCATTATATTAGACCACCATCAACCAAAGGTTAAAGAAGTTGAAGTTAATGGAATTTTGCAACTAAATCCACACATATTTGGTATTGATGGTGCAAGAGAGGTTTCAGCAAGCGGTATATGCTATATGGTTGCGAGAGAGTTTGGCTTTTATGATTTAAGCGTTTTAGCAATAACTGGAGCAATTGGAGACATGCAACATAAGCCATTTATTGGCCTCAATAAATTTATCTTAAATGAAGGAAGGGAGCATAGGTACCTCTCCATAATCAAAGATATAATATATAATTGCTATAATATGCCAATTTGGGAGGCAATAACCTACTCAACAAATCCCTACATAAGGGAGTTGAGTGATAAGGAAGAATGCCTAAAATTCTTGAAAAATTTAAAGATAAATCCAAGCAAAAAAGAATTAACCCATGAAGAAAAGCAGAAATTAACGAATGCATTAATTTTCTATAGAAAACCAGAGGATTTTATTGTTGATAGATATGTAATAAAGCATAAAGTCAATGATGCTTATTATTTATCTGAGCTGCTAAATGCGTGTGGAAGGAAAGGGTTAACAAGCGTTGGTATTGGTGTGGCATTGGAGGATGATGAATGCATAAAGATTGCAAAAGAAACTCACTTAAAATACAAGAAAGAACTTATAGAAGAACTAAAAAGAGTAAAACCAAAGAGAATGAAAAATATTGAGTACTTCAAAGGCAAAAAAGGAATGATTGGTATAGTGGCATCGATTCTTGTTAAGGATAAACCTGTTTTAGGTTACCATGAGGAAGGGGAAAAAGTGAAAGTTTCATCAAGGGGAAATAAAGACCTCGTCGATAGGGGATTGAATCTTGGAAAGGTCATGGAGGTTGCAAAAGAATTTGGTGGAGAAGGCGGAGGGCATGATGTTGCTGCTGGGGCTACATTACCAAAGGTGCGTTTGGAGGAGTTTTTGAAGAAAGTCGATGAGATTGTTGGAGAGCAGTTAAAACAAACTCCTAAAACCTAATTCCTTCAATTCTTCTTGAGATGTAGATATATAAGCTCTCCACGTCCTTCAAATCTCCATGGCTATATTTTATAATCTTTTTTCTTATTTCAGTATTTACCTTTATTCCCCTACTCTGTAGCTCATCTACTATGGCCCTTGCAAATTGCCGTCCTCTTTTATCAAAATCTGTCAAAAGAATAACTTCCCTAATGTTGTTTGCTATCAACTCATCCGCAATTTCAAAAATAGGCGTTCTTGAAACTGTAATAAAAATACCATCAACACCAAGATTTCTTAAAGATTTTACATCCTTCTTTCCCTCAACAATTATGGGAATTCCTCTTTCAACTTCCTCCTTCAATTCCTCAATAACCTCCATCAACTTTATTAAATATTCCATCCTACTATACATTTTGCAACCCCAAAAAATATTCTATATTTCTTAAATTTTCTATAAGTTATTTTCTATAAGTTTTTTTAAATTTATTAACCATAGTTCCCATTACATATTTAAATATTTATGAATGTTAATTAATTTATTTCATCTTTTTAAAGTTATAAAGAATAACTACGGTTATACTACCCTAAAAATGTTCACTGGAATATATACAACCTCTTTTTTATGAAATTCGTAAATATGTGGAATTCTAAAACTCCCCTGGAAGATGTGAGTTATTGTTCTCCCCTTTTCATTGACATATTTGACAACGAAGTCCTTTGTTGCAGCATTGTGAATAGTATATATGACATCCCCAATCTCCAATGCCTTATCTAAGAATATTCTATCTGCATGTCTTTTTTGAGCTCCAAATGGAGGATTTTGTACAACAACAATCTTCAAATCACCACAAATTTCTTTTATAAAATTGACATCGACATCAGCAACATCCATACAATAAAAATCAACATCTACATTAGCTTTTTTTGCATTTTCTTTAGCAACTTCAATGCTCTCTTCATCAATATCGATACCAATAACCTTTTTTGCATTTAGAAGTTTGGCCCCTATTGCCAACCTTCCAGTTCCACAACCTAAATCAACAACGGCACTACCCTCAATATCACTCTTAGCAAAAAATAAAATCTCGCTTGCCAATCTCCCCTCTATTGTATATTGCTCTAAATTTACCTTGGGTTTCGGGTGGGGTTTTAATTGGTCTAAAATTATCTCCAAATGTTTCTTTTTCATAATTATCACTCTTTGTAATTTAAAAACTAAAATTTTTTTTAAGAAAAAATAATTAAGAAAAATATTATGTTGTATCTGCTTTTAAAGACTAATGTACTTGTAGATGATGTTCCATCTCGTTAGTTGATATCCTAACAATGCCCCAATTGCTGCAGGAACTGCAAAGTCAAAGCCAAATATCTCAGTGCATAAAATTGCAGAGGCAAGAGGGACATTTGCAATGGATGCCATAGACGCTGCAATTCCAAGAATTACGAATGGTGCTATATTTTCTACCCCAATTAAGGTTCCAAATAATGCCCCTGAAACTGCCCCAACAAACATGGAAGGTATTACTAACCCCCCGGGAGTTCCAACTCCAACTGTGAATGTTGTTGCCAATATTTTTCCTAAGAGCATCAATATTAACAAAACTACTCCATATTTTACAAAGAATAAATTTGATATTACATCAATACCCAAACCCAAAACCTGAGGGACAAAATAACCAATTAATGCAACAACTAACCCCCCAATAAATGATTTAAGGCATTGAGGACATTTAAAGCTATCAAAGTAATCCCTTATTTTTCCGTAAGTGGATATGTATAAGAATGCAGTCATAGAACAGAACACCGCACATATAAAGAACATTATGAAGTCGAATGGTGTTAAACTATATGATAAATCAATATTGAAAAGATGTTTTTTTCCAGTAATTGAATAATATGTAAAGTAACCAATAATACTTGCAAAAATTGAAGGAAATAGGCTCCTATAGCTAAAGTCATGGCCATTAACGATCTCTGATGCAAATATCGCAGAACCAAGAGGAGCACAAAAAGCCCCACTTAACCCACCAGCAATACCACTAATAATAACTGCCTTCCTATACTTTAATTTTAAAACTTCATATAACACATCCGCAAATGATGCACTTGATTGAACACAAGGTCCCTCTTTTCCAGCACTACCTCCAAAACCAATAACAATTCCAGCAGCAATAATTTTTAAAAAACCAACAATAGGATTTAGTGGAATGTTGTTTTTTAATGCCTTCAAAACTCTATCAACACCAGAACCTTTTAAATTATAACAAAAATCAACCAATAAACCAGAAAATGCCAATGCAAATGGTATATATATTGGATTAAAATGCCCCTCCAAATAGGCAAAATGAACAATTATAGAAATAAATATAGCACTCAAACTACCAACGACACCAATAAGTGAAGATACATAAAGCCACTTTATGATCATTTTTAAATTAGACATATCGACTATCATTTTTTCCCTTCGTTAAATTTAATAATGTTGAACGATATTATTTATAGTTGTTTGCGTTAAATATTGGAAAAATACCTACAATAAATTTAAGAAGATTATGAGTTATTTTAAAATTTAAGACAAATACACCATTTAAGAATTTCGAAGTATATAATAAATTTTAATAAAATTCGCAAACAACTATATGTTTTGTATTTAAAAAATATTAAAAACTAAAGATATTTAAAAAATTGGGTGAAACGATGACGGTTTATTTTGATTATGCAGGTTCCCAAAATACAGAACAAACATTAAAACTTGCAGTTGAGAGGGCAAAAAAAGGAGATATAAAAAGCATTGTTGTTGCATCTTCAACAGGAGAGACCGCAAAGAAACTTTTAGAATTACTCAAAAAAGAGGGTTTAAATTTAAATGTTGTTGTAGTTACCTACCACCAAGGATTTTATGGAGACGATATAAAATCAATGGATGATAAAACAAGAGAAGAATTAGAAAAGATGGGAGCTAAAGTGTTTATGGGAACTCATGCACTAAGCGGTGTCGAAAGAGGAATCTCAAGAAAATTGGGTGGATATGGGCCTGTTGAGGTTATAGCAGAGACATTGAGAACATTTGGGCATGGTGTTAAGGTTTGTTATGAAATAGCTGTTATGGCAGCTGATGCGGGATTGGTTTCTGTAAAAGAGGACATTATTGCTATTGGTGGGAGAAGTAGAGGAGCAGATACGGCAATGGTTATAAGACCAGCAAACATGAACACTTTCTTCAATATTGAAGCAAAAGAAATCATATGTATGCCAAGAAACAAGAAAAAAATGGGAGAACTGTAAGTTATAGGATATACGGCAAAATCTATAGGATTTTGCCATTTTATTTATACATTAATGAATTTTTAAATAGTTCTTATCCTTCCTTAAAATGTACGGCAAAACCTTTTAGGTTTTGCCAAAAAATTGAAATAAGGGATAAATCTTTATGATTTTATCATATAGCATATTTCTAATTTTTAGTGCACACGACTATATTCAACTTCCCTGCAACCTAAATATTCAATATGGTGCTTTATTTTTAATAAATATTCCCCAATTTTAGGGGTCTGTCCAATATGGGTATTGGTGAGTAAATACCCATATTGGACTTGGGCGTCATCAGCCACACAAGAGTGTCTCTGCCCCTGTCGTGGACATAAAAACCTAACGGTTTTTAAGTTCTCGTCGCTTCGCTCCGAGATAACCCCGAGCTCCACCCATCTATGTTTTTATCTTTATAAAGTCCTATATAAATATATCGAAAACTCATAAACACACATATCCTCACAAATACTCACAAAAAACTAAACAATTTTGAACGGCAATCTAACTACAAAGAAATTATGGTAAATTTAGATGTATCAATTATGCACCATACTCTTATTTATCTTATTATAGAACTCTACCCTTCACTTTTTCAATGTCAAACTTTGCCGTATCTGCTATTGCCATAACTGCCAACACCCCTGCCTGAACAGGATCACTAACAACTAAATCAGCAACTTTAGGGACACTCCCAAACATCTTTAAACTAATAACTGGAATGCCCGTTTTTTTCTTTAACTCCTCAACTGCTTTTGTTATTTCACCACCCATTAATGAGCCAGCAAGCACTAAAATTGCAGCCCTTGGAAGTTTCTCAACTGCAAGAACAGCATCTCTCAAATTTTCCTCCCCTACAATCGGCATGGTATCTACGCTAATCCTCTCCCCCCTTATGTTATGCCTATCTGCCTCACTTATAGCCCCCTGTGCAACTTGTGCAACTTGTGCTCCTCCACCAATAATTATAACTCTCTTCCCATAAATTCTTTTTAGCGTTTTATGAACTTCAACACTTTTAACAAAACTACATTCTCTTATCTTTTTTAAAAGCCCCTCTTCATCACTTATTCCTTCAATTTCCATGTATATTAGCCCAATGTTGTCATCCTTTATGAATTGTTGCGTATAAGTTATATTGCCATTAAACTCCAAAATAATGCCAGTTAGTTTGTGCAACACCCCTATCTTATTTTCAGCCATTATTGTTAACCCAATTTCCATGATTTTCCCTCAAATAAAAAGTTATTTTTAATAAAAAATATTTCTATTTAGTATCCAATAGTTGGTGTATATATCCCCATCTTTCTTGCTAATTCCAAGAGCCTTTTAATTCTCTCCTCTGTTGGTGGGTGGGTTGAGAATAATTTTGCTATTGCTTCCCCTTTAAATGGATTTACAATAAACATATGCGCAGTTGATGGACTTCCCTTCTCCATTGGATATACTGCAACGCCTTTCTCTAATTTTGCTAAGGCATTTGCTAAGTATATTGGATTGGATAATCTTCCTCCTTCTTCATCAGCGTAAAATTCCCTCTGTCTTGATATAGCCAACTGTATAAGAGTTGCTGCTATTGGAGCGAGTATCATGAATGCCAATGTTGCTATTAATGAAAGTGGACTTTCTTCCTCTTCATCCCTTCCAAATCCAAATAAAAGACTCCATTGAAGCCAATCTGCAATATACATAATTGCTCCTGCAATGGTGGCGACAATAGAACTTATCAAAATATCTCTATGTACAATATGCCCAATTTCATGAGCTATAACTCCCTCCAACTCTTCGGGGGTTAAGAGGTTCAATATTCCAGTAGTGACTGCAACAACTGCATTTTTTGGACTTCTTCCGGTTGCAAATGCGTTTGGTGTTGGTGTCTCTATTATGGCAACTCTTGGTTTTGGAATCCCTGCCTTTATTGCAATTTTTTCAACCATCCTATGCAATTGTGGCATCTCATGCTCATCGACAATCCTTGCATTATAGCTCCACAATACAAACTTATCACAAAAGAAGTATGCAATCAAGTTAGGAACCAGTGCAATGATTATAGCAAATACTGGAGGAATATGTAATAAATAGCAGATTCCATACAACATCCCAGTTAATACTGCAAGTAAAATTATGGTTTTTACATTTTCTAAGAACATATTCTCCACCCCTATTCATATATTTTGCATACAATTGGGTTTTTTAGAATTGATAAAACGTCATCTAAATCCTCTTTTTTACAAATGCAGAATACCGTATTACCCAACATTGCCTGAGAAGCTCCTATTGTAAATTTTAAGTCCTTACATATTTCCAATATATTATCGGATATAAGTCCAGTGGTTTTTGCAAAATACAAAGACAAATCCATAAAATTCTTTAAGGTTGGGTTTTTTAGAAGTTTTATTAGCAACTCATCAGAAGTTTTATTTATTTTTTCTATCCATTGAGGATTATTTATGATATTTTTTGTCTCCTTTTTCCCTAAAATCTCAACAACAACATAATAATCATCGATGTTATTAATTTTAACTTTTTCAACATTTATCGGAAATCCTGGCTTTTTTCTTATTACAAATCCTTTTGTATGTTGAGCGATTACATCCCCCAATCCAGTGCCACATTTAACTTCAGCGATGTGAGCTATTTTTACAGCTTCATTATTATAATTATTATCATCATATATTTTGTATGTGTCTATTATTTTAAATACCTCATGTGCTGTTCCTAAAGCACAACCTCCAGATGTTCCCAAACCACTACCTAGGGGAAAATCTGAAAAGTGCATGACATCATAAGAACCTCCAAAATTAAAGTAGTCCATGACTTCTCTTGTAGGACTCAAGTCAATTTTTTTATTATTAAAATATATATCTCCATTTCCTGGCTTAATTGTCGTGTGAACTCCTTTGTCTAGTGTAATCCCTGCTCCAGTAGAACCCGTTTTTAAAAAATCTCTATCTTTAAATATTTTAAAAAAACCCGTGATATGTGCTGGAACGAACATAATTATACCCCAAAAACATTTTGTGGATAGCATAGTCGTTTATGTGTGCCCTAATTAAAAAACATACAATTATACCTTATTTAAATTTTGCAAAAATAATACAAAATAGCCATATAAATTAATTTAAAATTGAGATTTACAAAAAATAAAAATAATTATCTGCCTGCAGCCCTATCTAAAACAATATCAACAATTCTATCGTCTGCTCCTAATGGTTCTCTATATATTATTTCTACATCATCTGGAATCTCTAACTTTTCATGTTCATGATGATGGTGGTGATGGTGATGATGCTCATGTTTGTGGTTATGATGATGTTCTCCATCATCCTCAATTAACCCCAATATCCTTGGAATATCTCTTTTTGTATGGTTTCCATGGGCTAAGAAAACAGGGACAACGATAATTTTTTTAGCCCCTTGTTCAATCGCCTTCTTAACTGCCTGTGGAATTGTTGGCTCATTGAATTCCATCATACCAACTTCAACAATAGGATAGATGTTTTTTGCCCTTATCTTTTCAGCGATTTTCTCAACGACCTCTTTACTGTATGGCAACCTACTACCATGCCCTACTAAAACCAACGCCTCCATACTACACCTCTCTAAATTTAGTTAATATGATTCGGTAATTTTTTCATAACTGTTATATATACTTTTTGTGTTTTGTATTAGATTAGGATTGATCTAATAAATTAAGCCTAAAACTTAAATTGATGAATGTTAGAGACGTTTAAACTTATTGATTCTATTTTATCATATGGAATAAAGACAATTGACGAGCGAAATTTGCTGTTTATGAAATTTTAGGTTAGTTTATAGTTGTTTGCCTTTACTTCTTCATTAAATTATATGGGTTAATTAACATTTATTTGGAATTTTACAATTGATTTTTGGCAAACAACTATAATAACACCAATGAGCTTATAGGTAATTTTTATACTTAAATATTAGTTCAGTTATCTTTCTTATATCTTTCCCCTGCGTTTTTGCCTCATTTAAATAAATTGCATAGAGTTGTTTAGTCATTATTCTTGGGCTACTCTTCCACATCTCAGCATGAATTAGCAAATCAAAACACCTTGCCTCACTTTCTGTTAGATTTAAATGTCTATATTCCCCCTCATGCCTCATAAATGTTGGATTCTCCTCTTTTGGGGTATTTAGAACTAACTTACATAGCTCAGTTGTTGGTATTGGCTCTGCAATTGAGACAAAGATGTCATCTAATTCAGCATCAACAATAAAGTCCTTTGTTAATAAATAATCCATTTCTGTCTCTGTTGGATAGCCAACAATAAAACTTCCACCAACTTTAACATCACAATCCTTTGCCAATTTTATTGCATCCATAATCTTTTTTGTGCTTACACCTTTTTTCATATCCCTTAATATCTTATCGCTCCCACTCTCAATCCCATAAAACACCCATCCAATGGTGTAGTTTTTTATTGCCCCTAATATGTCCTCATCAACGTAATCTACCCTCATATCCGGAACTGACAGGTTGTTTTTCCCAACAATTGAGGAAATTTTTTCCAATAACTCATAAAACTTATCTCTGTTTACTGATTTTTTGAAGTTGTATAAGCTTCCTGTTCCCCCACTTATTGCAATCCTCTTAACTCCTCTCTTTTTAAACTCCTTAACTTCCTCAACAACCAAATCAACGTCTCTACTCCTAATTTCCTTTCCAAAAAACTTAGGAACTTGGCAAAATGTGCAATTTCCTAAACATCCCCTATGTGTCTCAATATAAACATTTGCTCCCCTAATATTTTGGTTTGCGATATCCTTTGGAATTAAAGGCATTGGATGATTTAAGTCGGGCTTTTCTTTTGGATAGTTTACTACTATCTCATTCCCATCCCAGTATGCTAATCCCTCCGTGTCTCCCTCAACAATATTTGGAGTTGTTAATTCCCCTTCACCAACAATAACACCATCAACATTGAGTTCATTCAAAATTATCTCTGGATAAGAAGAAACGCATCCAGCAACATAAACCTTCGTTTTTCTTTTGCTACTTCTTATGAAGTTGACGATATTTTTTATATTCTCATCAATTATCTGTAAGGTTGAGTATAAACTCAAAATGACAACATCTGATTTTAAGAATAATGCATTGTTTGGTTTTCTTATTAAATGGACATTGTGTTTTTTGCTTAAAATCCCTCCAACAACCATTGAACCGTATGTATATACCTCCGGAGAGTATATTGTTATCCTCATCTATTTTCACCAATGAGGTAATTTTAATTTTTCATAATATTTTTGATGAAACTTTTTTAAAGTTTCGTGTAAACCCGGGAACATATTGTTATTCTCATAACCTCCCATTTTTTAATGATATTTAATGATATTTTAAAATATTTTTGAATTATTTAAAATATAAATATTGAAATATTTAAAATTTAGTATTTAATTTAGTATTATACACATGTATAATAGATGACATTCAATAATAATTGATATATTAAATATAAGCCATTAAGTCATTTATGATTATACTGTAATTTTTGATTATACTGCAATAAAGGTGATAGTGATGGTAATAAAAATGGAAGATGTAAATAAAAACTTTGTAAATGAGGTTATAGAAACTGGAAAACTTGTTCCTGGGGAAGAAATCGTTAAATCCATCAAAGCATGCTACCAATGTGGAACTTGTACAGGAAGCTGCCCAAGCGGTAGAAGAACAGCGTACAGAACAAGAAAAGTTCTCAGACAAGTTTTACTTGGATTGGATAGCGTTTTAGAAAGCGATGATATCTGGAGATGCACAACCTGCTATACATGCTATGAGAGATGCCCAAGAGATGTTAAAGTTACAGAAATTATTAAAACAGTAAGAAATCTTGCTGCTAAGAAAGGACACATGGCCCCTGCACATAAAAAGACAGCATCACTTGTTTTAAGGTTCGGTCATGCAGTTCCTGCAAACAAAGACACAGCAGAATTGAGAAAGTCAATTGGATTAGCAGAAAAAGCACCAATTGCACAATTTAGTGATAAAGATTTAGAAGAAATTAGAACACTTGTTAAAGAATTAGAGTTCGATAAGTTAATTGGATTCAACTGGGAAAAAATGGACTTAGAATAAAATAAATCTAATTAAAAGCTTATAATTCAAAATAATTTGGAAAATTAATTAAAATGAACAAAAAGCAAACAAACAAAATGGCATAATGGTGATATGATGAAATATGCATTTTTCTTAGGATGTATCATGCCAAACAGATATGCGGGAGTTGAAGCAGCAACAAGAACCGTAATGGAAAAACTTGGAGTTGAACTCATTTACATGCCAGGAGCTTCATGCTGTCCTGCACCAGGAGTATTTGGTTCATTCGACCAAAAAACATGGCTCACATTAGCAGCAAGAAACCTCTGCATTGCTGAAGAACTTGGGGTTGACATAATAACTGTTTGTAACGGATGTTATGGTTCATTATTTGAGGCAGCACACTTATTGCATGAAAACAAAGAGGCATTAGACTTTGTAAATGAAAAATTAGACAAAATTGGAAAACAATACAAAGGAACTGTTCACGTAAGGCACTTTGCAGAAGTAATTTACAAGGATATTGGTGTAGATAAGATTGCTGAGAACGTTGTAAGACCATTGAACATAAATGTTGGAGTCCACTACGGATGCCACTTCTTAAAACCAACAGATGTCAAGGGATTAGGTTCAGCAGAGAGACCAACAATGTTGGATGAGATCGTTGAGGCAACTGGGGCAAAATCCGTTGATTACAGAGACAAAATGATGTGCTGCGGAGCTGGAGGAGGAGTTAGGGCAAGAGAATTAACACTTGCATTAGATATGACAAAAGAAAAACTTGAAAATATGGTAAAAGCAGGGGCTGATTGTGTAGTTAACGTCTGTCCATTCTGCCACTTGCAATTTGATAGAGGGCAAATTGAGATAAAAGAGAAGTTTGGAGTTGAGTTTGGATTCCCTGTCTTGCACTTGAGCCAATTGTTAGGTTTAGCATTTGGAATGGAACCAAAAGATGTTGCATTGAATGTCCACTTTGTTCCAGTAGACCCATTATTGAAAAAACTTGGATTAGAATAAAATCGTTCATTTTTATATTTATTTTTATTTTTAATTTTTATTTTTATTTATTTTTATTTTGGACTAATATATTAATAAAAGCAAATAAACTAATATATAAATAAACACAAGCGCAATAGATACCAATAAATATCTGTTCTATAAAAAATTTAAAAAAATGAAAAATAAATAAAAATTTAAATGACGTATCTTGTGGGACATAAAAAGCAGAAAATTTAGCGAGATGGGAAAATGATTCAAATAACAGTTATCCAAATAGACAACTATGGACCATGGACAGTCACACCACACCCAAGGAGAGAGAGTGATTTACAGGCACTACAAGCAAGGTTGTATGCTGATTTAAACCTTATGTTTGGAATGCATAAAGGGCTCGTATTTTACACAAGATTCGACAACCTAATAGCAATAACAAATGGAATTGATTTACTAACTCACCAAAAAATCCAAGATAGCATAAAAAACAGGTATCCAATAACAATAAGCATGGTAATAGCATCAGCAGAAACTCCTTACAAAGCCCAAAAATTAGCAACAAAAAAACTTCAAGAACACGGCAGTGCTCAGGATGAAAGTAGGAGAGAGGTTTTAGATGTTGCAAATGAATTGGTTATGGACGGTTATGTTCAGTTAGCACATATTGATATAAACAACATCACCGAAAGATTGACAGATTTAGAATCTGCCTATGATACCTATATTAATGTTAATAAAGCCAAGTTGATGTTGATGGAAGAGTTGAAAAAATATGATGCGATGTTATTCTTTATTGGTGGGGACAACTTCATGTGCCCATGCAATGGGATGAGTGAAGATGATTTTTTAAATGTTTTTGAAAAAATAAAAGAAAAATGTGGAGTTGAATTAAAAGCAGGAATCGGTATCGGAAAAACAGCTGAAGATGCATCTAATTTGGCGGATATTGGATTAGAGCTCATAAGGGCAGGAAAAACAGGGAGGCAAGTTTGCACTTTAAAGCAGGAGGGGTGTGAGGTATTATCTTCAATTACCACCAAAACGACAAATTATAATAGATTGATTTAATTGAAAACATCTTTATGTGGCTAAAGATTTGTTAAAGTTAGATAAGGGATTTTTACTTATTTGGAACTTTAGCCTCATTTTTTGTTGTGCTAAATAGTGTCAAAGCCAACAATTTTGGTGGAATTCATGGGGAAGGATGAGAAGATTAAAAAAATTAAAAATTTGAATAAAAAAATAGTCCTCGCTCCAATGGCAGGGATAACAAATGGAGATTTTTGTAAAAGATTCAAAGGATTATTTGGAATTGTAACTATTGGAGCATATAGCTTAGATAAGGATTCATTAAATGCAAGCAGAGAGATTGTTAAAAGAGGTAGGGAAGAATTCATTTATAATTTGGACGATTTTGGGGATATTATTAGGGATGAGATAAAAAAAGCAAGGGAAAGTAATGCTTTAGTTTCCGTAAATGTTAGATTTAAAAATTTGGAAGAAAGTTTAGAAAGGCTAAAAATAATATCAAAACATGCCGATATCATTGAGTTAAATTGCCATTGCAGGCAAAAGGAAATAACTAATTTAGGTATAGGGCAGGAACTTTTAAAAAATAAGGAGTTGTTAAGGAGTTATCTCATTGGAATGGCAGATTTGAACGTTCCAATATTTTTGAAGGTGAGGGCCAATTTTGTCGGATTGGAGGAGCTGATAGAAACCTTAAACTATACAAGGGACTATTTTGATGGGATTCACATTGATTGTTTCAATCCAGGAAAAGATTATGCAGATTTGGAGGTATTAAAAGAGATAAGCAAAAATTTCTCCGATAAGATTATTATTGGAAACAACTCAGTAAAATCTATAGAAGATGCAAAAAATATGCTAAGATATGCTAATTTTGTGTCTGTTGCAAGATGTATTTTGAGGGGAGACATTGAGTGGATTAAAGAGTTTAATGCTATGGAAATGTAACTTAATTTTTTATAAACTATTTTTTATTTTTTATAAACACAAAGATTTAAATATTTAAATTTATATACTCTTAATGTATTTTTTAGACAGTATAAAAAATTGTTATATAAAAGAGTGTAGAGAACTGGGAATCCTACCAATGGAATAGTTCTTAATCTTTTTTTTATTTTTTTCTTTTATTTTTCCTTCAATATTTTTGATAAAATCCTTATTATATCTCCATCAGAAATTATACCTACCAATCTTCCTTCTTTATCAACAACAGGTAATTGGTTTATGATCTCTTTGCTGTCCCCATAAACATCCATCTTTTTTATTGCATCAACAATAGACTCTTCTGGTGTTATTGTTACTACATCTTTTGTCATAACATCTCCAACAGTAGTTTCAAGTGTATATTTATCAATAATTAAGTTGTATCCTATGTCAGTTGTTGTCATAATACCAACAACTTTTTTATTTTTATCAACCACTGGAAGGCAACTTATTTTATTTTTTAGGAGAATTTCGAAGGCTTCTATAACGTTATCTTCTGGTGATGCATATATAACATCAGTTGTCATAACATCTTTGACTTTTATGTTTTTTAGATCCTCCATTTTTTATTACCTCCACCCATTATCAGTTTAACAACATTTATTTTTAAATAACATTGCAGTATTATTTAAAATTTATTAAATGAATTGGGGGTATTATCATAGTTTTTATCGTCAATATAGAATGCAACGAACTTATTAAACGATAATCACAATTTTAGGAAGAGTTGAAGTTTATTATAGAATGCTCACAAAATAATACCATCATCTTCTAAAATTTTAAGTGAAATTTATTTTTTCATGAGAAATTACTAAAATTCATTCCCTTAAATTACTGTATGTTTGTAGGTGTGTATCCTTATTAATTATTTTTTTTAAGTTTTGATTTTGTTAGATTTTAATAATTTTCGAAAACCACATATAGTCGTTTGCGTTATAAATGGTTGAAGACCTAATTAAAATTAAAAAAAAGAATATGCTTTATTGAAATTTGATGATTTAACCTTATTTCAAAAATTTTATTGAAATAAATTTAAAATAAATACAAAAAGTTCCACAAACAACTATAAACCAAATATATATGACATCATACCCCATAGTATATCCAAGATCATAAAACGCAGATGGTGATTTTATGTTAAAAACTGTTATTTGTGGTATCGAGTTTAAAAATCCTGTATTTTTGGCGGCAGGAGTTATGGGAGAAACGGGAAGTGCTTTAAAAAGGATAGCAAAAAATGGAGCTGGAGCAGTATGTACAAAATCAGTTGGTTTGGAGAGAAAAGAAGGCCACAAAAATCCAACAATTGTTGAGGTAGAAGGAGGATTTTTAAACGCCATGGGCTTGCCAAACCCTGGAGTTGATGAATATGTTGAGGAAATTGAGAGAGTTAGGAATGATTTAAAAAGAATGAACGTAAGGATTATAGGATCAATTTATGGAAAGGATGAGAGGGAATTTGCTATTGTAGCAGAGAAAATTGAACCATACGTTGATATGATTGAATTAAACATCTCTTGCCCTCATGCAGGGGGCGGTTATGGAGCAACTATTGGGCAGAATCCAGATTTATCCTACAAAGTCGTTGAAAGTGTAAAAGATGCCGTAAAAATTCCTGTATTTGCAAAATTAACACCAAACGTAACAGACATAAAAGTAATAGCAAAGGCAGTTGTAGAGGCAGGGGCTGATGGGATAACAGCAATAAACACATTAGGCCCAGGAATGGTTATTGATATTGAAGCGAGGAAGCCAATATTAAGCAATAAATTTGGTGGAATGTCTGGAAAAGCGATAAAGCCAATAGCGGTAAAGATTGTCTATGATTTATATGAGACCGTTGATGTTCCAATAATTGGGGTTGGTGGTATAACCACTGGAAAAGATGCATTAGAATTTATAATGGCAGGAGCAAGTGCAGTCCAAGTAGGAACAGGTGTTTATTATAGGGGATATGATATATTCAGAAAAATATGCGAGGAGATGGAGGTGTTCTTAAAAGAGAAAAATGTAAAATTAAAGGATTTAGTTGGTTGTGCTCATGATTAATAAATTTATAGTCGTTTGCGGAATTTGTGTCATATTTAGACACAATAAATTTATAAAAAAATGATAAATTGAGTGTAAAATTTCAAATAACGTATAATTACGTTTTAATTTCATTGAAGTTTTTAACCATTATAACGTAAACGACTATATTCAACTTCAATCTTTTCCAATTCCTCTGTTAATTTTATAATCTCTATAACATTCATCTTTTATTATTTTAACATTTTTAATTATTCAAGTTCTTTTAGGATTTTTTCAATATCTGCTCTGAATGTTGGAAGTTCATTTTAATTATAAACCCAAGTTGTTTCATAATCAATTCCAAAGTATTTATGAATTAGAATATTTCTAAACCCGATAATTCTTTTCCAAGGTATCTGGGAATATTTGTCTCTTATATTTTCGGGAATATATTTTGACGCTTCCCCGATAATCTCTAAATTTCTTATAATTGCATCTTGTAAAAGTTCATTTTCAACAAATTCATCAAATTCAACATTTTTTGTCCATTTTTCTATTTTTTCAATGGATTTTAATATGTCCCAAAGAAACGCTTTAACGTCCCTCTTAGACATAAATTAAATCCTCCTCAATGGATTTTTTAATGTATGGGTTTTGGATTGAGTTTTTTGTAATTAAATCAACTTTAATGTTTAAAATCTCCTCTAAATAATCCCTTAAATCAACAATTTTTAAGCCGATTGGTTCGTAAAATTCAACTAAAATATCTATATCGCTTTTTTCTGTTTGCTCCCCTCTTGCATAACTGCCAAATATAGCAATAGATTTAACTTTGTATTTTTCTTTGAGTTCTTGTTTATGCTCCAAAAGGATTTTTTTAATTTCGTTTAGGGTTTTCATAATTCCACCATAATTTAAATTTCTTCCAATTCCTTCATTAATTTTATTGTTTCCTCAATTACATAAACAACCTTATAAATATGCTCTAATTCATCAATTGTTAATTTCTTCCCTTTTCTTCCTTTTAGGTATTTTTCTATAACTTTATAGCCACCAATTTTAAACTCCCAAACGTCTTCATCAATTCCTAATAAAATTGTTTCTTTGTTTATTTTAACTCCTTTTTTCTTTTTGTCATATTTTACATTTTCAACTTTTAGGTTTTCCCCTTCAATATCAATATCTGGGGTTGGGATGTTTTTCATTAAGTGGAGTTCAACCAACTTTTTCCCAATATCTTTGTATTTTTCAAAGATTTCTTTGTCATATAAAGGAATTCTTGGGAAATCAATTTTTAGGAATTCTTTGTATTTTTCCCTGTATTTTGGGTCATGTAAGATTGCATAAATGTAATAAAGGAAATCCTCTGGTGTTGCGTTGTATTTTTGTTTGATTAATTTTAGGATGTCTTTTTTAATGTTTGGAACTTTTTGAATTTCTTTGGTTATTTTGTTTTCAATGTATTGGTAGAGTGGGAAAATAACCCCCTGGTCTCCAACATAAGAAGACGTTATGCCTCTTTCAGTTATTTTATCGGTAATAAATACATGCCTAAACTCTGGCTGTGCCTGTCTTGATGCAACAAGTCCGATATTTTCTCCTAAAATGAAATGTTTCATAACATTATATCTTGGATAAGCAACAAATGAACGGGATTTATAAAAGAAATAAGTCCATCTAATATCAAATGGTCTATATAGAATTGGTTTAATCCTATGCTCTCTTATTTTATCCCAATCTCCATCAAATTTGTAAAAATCTTCTTTTAAATCCTCAATAACCTTTTTAAGTTTCCAATCTCTTGTGTCTTTTATATCATATTTTTTCCTTAATTCTTCTTCCCCTAAATTTAAAAAATCCTTTATTATTTTTTCTATATCTTCTGATGTATATGCAATTGCAACTTTATCTTTTTGTGTCTCAACTCCTGATGAATTAATTTCAAAAATTTCATCTAATTTCAAAAATTTATTATACTCTTCTTCCAAACTCAAATCCTTTGGAACAAAGAAATAATATGGTTCTTTTGGATTTATTTCTTTCCATTCAACGGTTTTAATTGTGTTATTTTCTAAAAATTTATATTTATCTTCTCTTTTGGTTAAACCAGCATCATGAACAACTGAGTAGTAATAAACCTTACAATCCTCTGCCTTATGTTTTCCCTCTCTTAATTTAACAAAAATACCTATACAAACGCCTTGTTGAATATCAAAGACATTCTCATCTTTTTCTCCTCTCCTAACATTCCCATGTAAATCTAAAATATAAATTTCATCAAATGTTTCCATTAAACTCTGCCTCATTCTCCTATGCACTAAACCATCTAAATAAGAGTTGTTTGTTATAAATCCAACAATTCCTTTTCCATTCTGTTCAATCTTCCATTGTGCAAATCTAATAAATTTAACATATTCATCCTGTAAAGCCCCCTTCTTTTTCTCTTTCTCAACTCCCAAACCAAATAAATAATCTTTCATCAACTCCTCTATCCATCCCTCGCTTGCTCTAACTTCATACGGGGGATTTCCAATAACTGCAAAGATATTAACCTCATTCTTAACCTTATCTGCTTCTTCCCTCTCCTTGTCCAAAATTCTTTCAAAAAGCCCAGAGTCCTTTGGATTCCTCATCAAATCCAAAGCATTTGTTAAATAAATGTTAAACCTCTCTTCCCCTCTCAAAGTTATATGCCAATTGTGTAAGAGCATAGATAACTTTAAATGAGATACCAAATAAGGTGATATTAAAATTTCAAACCCATAAATGTTCTTTAACAACCTCTCTTTTAAATAAGCTTGAAATAAAGTATGCTTAACATTCTTATGCACTCTTTCCAAAACAGTTGCTAAAAACGTCCCTGTCCCTGTTGCTGGGTCTAAAATCCTAACATTCTCATCATGCAATCTCTTTCCAAATCTATCTTTCAAAATCTCATCAACCGAATTAACTATAAACTCAACCACTGGCAAAGGTGTATAATAAACTCCTTTACTTTTCTTAAGCTCTGGATTATAACTTGCTAAAAAGTCCTCATAGAAGTGCAAAAACACATCCTCTTTTCCAACAATTTTAAAGCTCTCTTCTATCTTCTTAATATCAATGTTATTTAATATGGTTATTATCTCATCAACAATCCAATCCAAATAACTTGGCAAATCAGAAGCTATATGCTTAAAAATTTCATGGATAACCCTCAACGATTTAGGAATTCCTTTAAATACTACCCTTTCCTTTGTTAATTCTCCCTCAATATTAAACCTCGCCATGAACAAACCATAAACTATTGTTTGGGCATAGGCATCAGCAAACTCCTCTTTTTTCATATCACTTATTAAATGCTCTTTAAACGCCTCATATAAAGCTTTAATCCCTTCATTTTCATCCAAATTATTTAATATTGCATCCCTCAACAACCTTGCCCTCTTTGCTAAAAACTCAGCCAATTTTGATGGCTCTTTAATCTCTGGTGTTGATAGAGATAAAAATCTCTCAATCAATTTCTCAAACTTTTCAATATTTGCCTCAATTAAATTTAAATCATCATCTAAGATAACAACATCTTCAACTTTCTCTCCATTTTGATATAAAACAAATTCTTTATAGTTTGTTAAGATTAAGTTTTCTATATTATTTTTATATCTATTTAACTGCTCTTTATCCCTCTTTGGCAATCTATGCAAATCAACATCTATCTTTTTTGTTTCAACATACCCAATAATCTTTCCATTACCTTTTATTTTAAAATCTGGTGCTCCAAAATCTTCTCTCCCCGATTCGTGGATTATTTTAACATCATATTCTTTTATAATATCCCTTAAAAGCTCCTCCAAAGCATACCTAAAAGAATACTCACTAAACTCCCCCTCGTTATAAATTTCCTTGATTGTCTTTATGTAGTTTTTTAAAATCTCTTTCATAATATCCCAATAAAAAATATTTTTTGTCTCTATATTAAGTTATGATTAAGTTGTAAGTTAAATATTATAAAAAATAAAATTTTGAGTGATATATAAAATTTATAACTAAAATAAGTTTTTAAGATTATTGGATATTTAACGTCTTCTTAATCATGTCAATGTATTCCTTCTTTTTTGGAACTACTATAATTTTCTTTGAAGGTAACTTTATAGATGCCCTAAAGCCATGTTCTCTTGCTATATCAGTTATTTTTTTATTTAACTCATATAATTCATCCAGTAACTCTTCCGTTATTATTGTGTCCTCATCACAATACTGCATTGGACAGCCTTCTCTCCAAAATCCAATTTTATCTCCAACTTCATGGACTCTTTTTATATCAATACCATAGTATTCCTTAAGTTTTAGCACATCCTCATGAGCCAACCTTATTAAAGGTCTAAAGAACATCATTTTGTATTTTTTTGGAACTGGGGTTAGTTCCATCTTTTTATAAACAACTTTTCCATATTTTTCTCTTAGATAATCCATTATAGGTCCAGAGATTTTTTCCAATGCAGTATCTCCTGTCATTATTATCTTTGCTCCATGTTCTCTTGCGATATCAACAACCTTATCCTTCATTATATTCTTACATATTCTGCAAATACTACTTCCCTTAGCACCTATTGCCCTTCTTCTAAGTTCATCTGTAATATCATAGAATAAAATTGGAACATTAAATTTTTTTGCGATTCTCTCTGCTTCATTTTTTGCCAATTCCCAACTCCATTTATGGACAAAATGAACACATAAATGAACATTCAAACCCAAATCTTTTGCCAATGCCAAAGCTGTTGAACTGTCTTTTCCACCACTTAACATAACAACTATTTTCTCATCCTCTAAACCTTGCTCTTTGAAATTGTTTAAAATATCTTCCTTCAATTCTTCAAAATTGTTTAATTTTCTTTTTTCTTTTGTCCATTCTGAGAACTCCATTAAAATCACACCTATTAAATTTTTGTTTTGTTTTAAAATAACTATAAAATATGCCAAAATAGAATTTAAAAATTTAAATTCAAATATATAACAATGTTCACAATGTTAACTACATTCCTATATATTAACAAAATACTTATAAATAGTGAGAACAATAACAATTACGATTTTTAAAATATCTAATTTTCCTTTTTATCAAATTTTATCAAATAATTTTTACACGTGTGGGATTATGAAACTGGCAATTTTGTCAGACATACACTCAAACTTAGAGGCATTAGAGGCGGTTTTAAATGATATAGATAAACATGATATAGATAGGGTATTCTGCTTGGGGGATATTGTTGGGTATGGGGCAAATCCAAACGAATGCATAGAGATAATAAAAAAATTCCCAACTGTTGCTGGAAATCATGATTATGGAGTTATAGGGAAAGAGATGATAAGTTTTTTCAACACATTTGGGCAGATAGCGATTATCTATACCAAAGAAGTATTAAAAGAAGAAAATGCTGAATATTTAAAAAAACTTCCCCTAATAATTGAGGAAAAAATTGACGGCAAAAAAGTTATATTTTCCCATGCGTGCCCACAAAATCCAGATAGTTGGGAATACCTGTTTCCAGATTATGTTCCAGATTATGTTTTTAGTTATGAGGATGTTGTATTTGTTGGACATTCACATATTCCATTTGTATATTCAAAGAATAGAGGTTGTGTATTAACTCATGAAGGAAAAATTGAGTTAAATGAAAATGACAAATACGTTATAAACCCTGGAAGTGTTGGACAGCCAAGGGATGGGGTAAATAGGGCATCTTATGCTATTTTTGATACCGATGAGTATAGTGTTGAGATAAAAAGAATCCCATACGACATAATAAAAGCAGCAAATAAAATCTTAAATGTTGGATTACCAGAATATCTCGCGGAAAGGTTATTTTTGGGAAAATAAAATAAATTTTAAAAAATTACAAAAATTATAGGAATACCCCATAAGTTAGAATAATCTCAGCAACAATTATGAATAATGTTATTCCTATAACCTTCTCTGGCTCTATCCTTATTTTTGAGAGTGACTCATCCATATATCTTACTAATCCAGCACTTGTAGCAAGTCCTCTATCTTCTCTTTTGGACATAAAACCACCAGATATTTTTATTTACTTAATTCCTAAGCTTTTTTATTATTTAAATTTTTTCATCTTTCTCTTGTATTTCCATCCCACAATGGTCTGATTTTAACAGTTGGGAATTTTCCTTATTTCACGTGAAATATTTGTTATACGTCTCTCCCCATATAAACCTTTCGTCTCGGATCTATAATGTGAGTTATATTTATAAAGATGTACGACTTTTAGTTATATTTGTGTGCGTTAGAAAGGTTTTTGGCAAAACCGAAGGTTTTGCCGTATATCATTTCCGCACACAACTATAATTTTTCTAAACATAATAAGGGGGGAATTATGAAGATTACATTCAGAGGAGCGGCAATGGAAGTTGGAAGAAGTTGCATAGAAATTGATAGCGGAGAAAGTAAAATTTTATTGGACTGTGGTGTTAAATTAACGGGGGAGGGCCCCAAATACCCAATATTGGACAATATTAAAGTCGATGGTGTATTTGTGTCCCACGCTCATTTGGACCACGTTGGGGCATTGCCAATTTTAACACATAACCAGATAAATGCACCAATACATTCAACACCATTAACAAAAGAAATTACAAAGGTGTTGTTGAAAGATTCATTAAAAATAGAGATGGTTGAACATATAAGCCCCAAGTTTAACATGCATGACATAAAGAAATGTATTAATTTGCATATTCCAACATACTACAACAAAAGAAGAGTTTTTAAGGATTTTGTTTATGAATATTTTGATGCTGGGCATATTCCTGGGAGTGCATCGATACTGTTAGATTATGGCAATAAAAAAATTCTTTACACTGGAGATATAAAGGTTAGAGATACAAGATTGGTTAAAGGAGCTGATTTAAGTTATGCAAATGAAGATATAGATGTTTTAATCATTGAATCAACTTACGGCAACTCAATCCATCCAGATAGAGAAATGACAGAAAAAAGATTCCTACAAAAAATAAAAGAAACAATCAATAGGGGAGGAGTTGCATTAATTCCAGTGTTTGCAGTAAATAGGGCTCAAGAAATCCTTCTAATTTTGGCGGAGGAGAAGTTTGATGTTCCAATATTTGTTGATGGCATGGCAATTGAGATTACCGAAATTATGCTTAGGCATTCAGAATATTTAAGGGATGCAAAAAAATTAGAAAAAGCATATAGCAGGGTTTATGTAGTTAAATCGAGAGATGAAAGAGAAAAAGTTATAGAATACCTAAAAGAAAATGGGGGAATTGTTGTAACAACAGCCGGAATGCTTGATGGGGGACCTATTCTGCATTATTTATCTGAGATGTGGGATAATCCAGAAAACTCATTAATATTAACTGGGTATCAAGTAGAAGATACAAACGGTAGATATTTAATTGAAACAGGATATTTAATAATAAATGGGCAAGAAATTAAACCAAAATTAGAGGTTACATTATTCGATTTTTCAGCGCATGCGGGAATGGACGAACTCCACGAATTTGTGAATAAAGTTAATCCAGAAACACTCATAATTCAGCATGGGGATGAACTTGAAGTTTTAACATTCAAAAAATGGGCAATTGAAAAAGGATTCAATGTATATACTCCAAAGTTGGGGGAGGTAATAAGGATTTAAATTTATAGTAATGCATAAAAAATAAGTTAGGTGATCTTATGAAAGAGTATTTTGAAGAAAGTGCAAAGGTTAAGTTAAAATTTATTGAAGAAAATGAAGAAAATTTAAGAAAATCCATTGAAATAATAGCAGAAGTATTAAAAAATGGTAATAAAATCTTAATTTGTGGAAATGGGGGTAGTGCGGCAGATGCTCAGCACTTTGCCGCTGAGATTGTGGGAAGGTTCAAGTTGGAAAGAAAAGGATTGCCTGCAATTGCATTAACAACAGACACATCTATTTTAACAGCAATTGGAAATGATTATGGGTTTGAGATGATTTTTGAGAGACAAGTTGAGGCATTGGGTAAAAAGGGTGATGTTTTAGTTGGAATATCTACAAGTGGGAACTCAAAGAATGTTATAAGAGCAGTCAATAAAGCCAAAGAAATGGGCATTTATACAATTGGTTTATTGGGAAAAGGAGGGGGTAAGTTAAAGGATATTGTTGATTTAGCATTGGTAGTTCCATCTAATGATACAGCAAGGATACAAGAATGCCATTTAACAATATACCATGTGATTTGTGAAGAGGTTGAGAAAAGATTGTTTGTGTAGAGGTTAAATTATTTATTTAATGACAAATATAAATATTTTGGAAATAAGGGATAATATGATAATTAAAAATAGAACATTGTTGAAAGACATAATTAAAGAGTTAAAAAGCCAAAATTTAAAAATAGTCTTTACAAATGGATGTTTTGATATAATTCATAGGGGGCATGTAGAGTATTTAAATAAAGCAAAAAAATTAGGAGATGTTTTGATAGTAGGAATAAATTCAGATGAATCTATTAAAAAAATAAAAGGAGAAAAACGCCCTATAATCCCACTATACTCAAGGGCTTATGTTTTAGATAATTTAAAACCAGTAGATTTTGTAGTTCCTTTTGATGAAGATAGCCCAATTGAATTGATAAAAATAATAAAACCCCACATCCATGTAAAAGGTGGGGATTACAAAGAGGAAGATTTACCAGAGGCAGAGGTTGTTAAAAGTTACGGTGGGGAAGTAAAAATAATCCCACTAATTGAGGGTTTTTCAACAACAAATATAATAGAATGGATCTTAGAAAAATATAGGTGAAAGGATGATAGTGGTTTTAGGAGAGGTGATGCTCGATAAATACACATATGGAAAGGTTGAGAGAATAAACCCTGAAGCACCAGTTCCAGTGTTAAATGCGGTTGAAGAAAAATATACACTTGGAGGAGCAGGAAACGTTGCAAATAATATCGCCTCTTTAAAGCATGATGTATTTTTAATAAGCATTACCAATAGAGATGAATTTGGGAAGTGTATTGAAAAACTGTGTAATGAAAACGGCATCAAGTATTATTTTGTATCAGATGGGAGGCCCACAATAGTGAAGCATAGATTTGTGGCTATCGGATACAACCAACAACTTCTTAGGGTGGATTATGAAAAAATATATCCAATAAATGAAGAAATTTCAAACAAGATTTTAGATAAAATTAAAAGACTCAACAGTAAATCAAATATATTGATAATTTCCGATTATGCAAAAGGCCTCATAACAAAAGAACTTATGGAAAAAATTAAAAAAGAATTTAAAGGTAAGATTTTAGTTGACCCTAAACCTAAAAACATAGAATTTTATAAAGATGTCTATTTAATAAAACCAAATCTAAAAGAGACTTCCCAAATTATTGGAAGAGAGATAGAAAACAAAGATGATGAATTGGAGAAGATAGGTTTGGAGTTGGTTGAGGAATTTAACTCAAATTTCGTCATCACAAGAAGTGAAAAGGGTTCTACATTGGTAACTCTTAATGGAGAAGTCTACCACATCTCTACAAAGGTTAAAGAAGTTCATGATGTTTCGGGGGCAGGAGATACATTTATTGCTGTTTTGGCTTATGCTTTAGACAAAGGTTATGATTTAGTTGATGCGGTTAAATTGGCAAATAAAGCAAGTTCAATTGTTGTTGGAAAGGTTGGAACTGCAACAGTTAGCTTAGATGAGTTGTTTGGCAAGTTTAGTGAAAATAACAAGATGGAAACATGAGCTCAGCAACATCTGTTGATGAGTTATTGGTTAGAATCCAGAAATTGGAAAAAGAAGTTGAAAAATTAAAAGAAAAAAATGATGCAGAATCAAAAGAAATAGCGATAAGTATAGCGAGAGAGGAGGTTAAACATCAATCATCAATAATAAAGAACGAAGTAAGGGATGAATTAAGAAAAGAATTGGCAACAAAAGAAGATATACTGCTTGTTGAAGGGAAATTAAGTGGAGAAATAAAAACAATGGAGGAACGATTGGAGATAAAGATGGCATTGCTTGAAAAAAAGATAGGCTTGACAAACCAAAAAATGGACTATTGGGTTAAAATATTAATAATATTAATTATAATATCTCCATTTATTCCCGAAGTATTAAAAAACATAGGATTACTATTAAGATGAAAATAAATAATGGGAAAATTATGAACAATAATAAGGCAATATTCCTTGATAGGGATGGGGTTATCAATAAAAGATTAATTGGGGATTACGTTAAAAAAATAGAGGAGTTTGAATTACTACCAAAAGTTAGAGAAGCGTTAATTGAATTTAAAAAGATGGGCTATTTGTTAATAGTTATAACCAATCAGCAAGGGATTGCTAAGGGCATTATGACAGAGGAAGATTTAAAAGTTGTTCATGATTATATGCTTAAGTTATTGCCTGAAATTGATGATATCTTTTATTGCCCTCATTTGGATGGGACTTGTAACTGCAGAAAACCAAAGAATGGCATGCTTTTAAAAGCCAAGGAAAAATGGAATATTGACTTTAGTAGGAGTTGGATGATTGGAGACAGTGAGAGTGATATAATTTGTGGAAAGAGTGTTGGGTGTAAAACAATAAGGATTTTATATGATAATGAAAAAACTGAGGCTGATTTTATTGCAAAAGATTTATATGGCTGTGTTGAGGTAATAAAGGAAAAAACCTATAAAATTTAGAGCCCATATAACGTAAATGAAGTTAAATATGTGAAAAAATATAAAAATTAGAGAATTAAAGTTTTAAAATTGCAGAAAAATAAATCTAAAAATAGATGTTAGATTTTTCAATAATTTTTCATTTTTTTCAGCGCATGCGGGAATGGACGAACTCCACGAATTTGTGAATAAAGTTAATCCAGAAACACTCATAATTCAGCATGGGGATGAACTTGAAGTTTTAACATTCAAAAAATGGGCAATTGAAAAAGGATTCAATGTATATACTCCAAAGTTGGGGGAGGTAATAAGGATTTAAAACAAAAAAATAAAAATTTAAAAAATAATGGAGCATTATTAACACAAAACTAATTGGAAAATTATTTTAATTAATTAAAAATATAAGGGGGAAATATGAAAAAGATTAAATTAATAATCTTCCCTGGTTATTATTTACCACATATTGGTGGATTAGAAACCCATGTTGATGAATTTGTAAAATACCTTTCCAAAGATAAGAATTTTGACATAACAATCTTTGCTCCTAACATTCCAAAATCTAAAGAGTTTGAAGTAAAATATAATAATGTTAAAATAATAAGATATCCTGCTTTTGAAATAATTCCCAACTATCCTGTTCCAAATATGCTATCTCCAAAATTTTGGAAACTTTTTTTTAACCTTTATAAGATAGACTTTGATATAGTAATGACAAGAACCCGATTTTTTTCAAATACACTTTTGGGGTTTCTCTTTGCAAAATTAAGGTTTAATAAAAAGATTTTAATCCATGTAGAACATGGAAGTGCATTCATTAAAGTGCAAAATGAAATAACAAATAAACTATCTTACTTATATGATAAAACTATAGGAAAACTTATTTTTAAGAAGAGTGATTATGTAATTGCCATATCAAAAGCTGTTAAAGAATTTATATTAAACAACTTTATTAAAAGGGAGATCCCAATAATTTATAGAGGAATTGAATTTGAGAAAATAGAAAAAATAAAGGAGAATGAAGAAATTAAAAATAAGTTTAAAGGCAAATTAAAACTCTGCTTTGTTGGCAGACTTTACAAATGGAAAGGAGTTGAAAATATAATAAAAGCTTATAAAATACTCCCCGAAAATATTAAAAAAGATGCCGTCTTAATTATTGTTGGATATGGGGAAGATTTAGAAAGATTAAAAAAATTAGCTAATGAATATTTAAATAATGGCATCTACTTCTTAGGAAAAAAAGATTTTGAAGAAGCCATAGGCATATTAAAAGTTTGTGATATCTATATCCATTCTGCTTATCCTGGAGGTGGTTTATCAACTTCTCTCTTAGAAGCTATGGTGTGTGGAAGGGCCATCGTAGCAAGCCCCTATGAAGGAGGAGATGAAGTTATTATTGATGAAAAAACAGGTATTTTGTTGGAAGATAATAACCCCGAAGAAATTAAGAAAGGAATAATTAAATTAATTGAAAATAAAGAATTAATAAAAATTTATGGTGAAAACGCTAAAAAATTTGTCAAAGAGAATTTTAGTTGGGATAAAGCTATTGAGAAATATAAGGAGATTTTTAAGGAATTGTTGAAAAAATAAAAATAAATATTATCGGGGTTGGGTAAAACATGTTCAAAAAACAATATAGTAATTTAAAGGATAAAATTTACAAATTCTCTAAAAGATATTCTTCAAAGGTGGGTTTAGATCTCCCTTACTTTATAAAGGGAGGGTTTTGGTTAAGTATTGGGCAATTTTTTGGAACTTTAAAGGGATTTATTTTAAGTATCGTTTTTGCAAATTTTCTATCAAAAGAAGTTTTTGGGCAGTATAGCTTTATAATGACAATTTTAAGTATTGCTACTATTTTTGCACTTCTGGGAATGAGTGTTGCAGTTATTCAGGCAGTTGCAAAAGGTTATGAAGGAACATATTTTAGAGCTCTGAAGGAAATATTTAAATGGAGTTGGTTGGGAAGTCTATTTTTGTTGGGATTTTCTGTCTATGAGTATTTATATGGTTGGTTTCATTTATCATTAATTTTTTTAATATTATCATCCATATTCCCATTTTATGCCATCTCTGGATTTTATACAACTCTATTAAATGGTAAAAAAAGATTTGATATCTTGACTAAGTTATCTTCTTTATTTAATATTATCTCAACGATATTGATAGTTTTGACAGCATATTTTACAGAAAGTGTTTTTTGGATAACAATAATTACAGTTTTAATTCAAATTGTTATTAACGGTTATTATAGCATGTTTTATGTCAAAAGATTTATAACTAATAATAATATTGATGAAGATAGTATAAAATTTGGTAAAAGTATAAGTCTATCTATAGCACTATCAAATATTGCAAATAATTTCGATAGTATGATAATTGCTTATTTTCTCAGTTTTGAAGAACTGGCTATTTTTAAAATTGTAACTTCAATTCCAAATCAAATTAAAATACTAGCAAAAACATTTATCCCAATGATTCTCCCTAAGATTGCCTCCGAAGACCTAAGTAAAAGAGACATAATGAAACATTTAAAGAAGTTTTTTGTTGTTGTGGTTTTTTTAATTGTAGTTTATTTGGTATTAGCACCTTTCATATTTAAATGGTTTTATCCTAAGTATTATGACTATGTATGGTTAAGTATGTTGTTTCATTTAAGTTTTTTATCTATGCTTTATATTTTACCATATAATTATTTAATAAAAGAAAAAGAAGCAAGACTAATTAACAAATTTTACACATATTCTTCATTAATTTTAATATTACTTAGTTTCTTTGGAATTTATTTTTATGGATTATTAGGAGCTATTATAGCAAGAATATTTTATAGGTTATTAGTAATGATAATCACTTTTTTATTTTTTCTTAAATACTGCAAATAAATGTGCAGCATTTTTTTCATTTGTTTCTATTAAATGTTTTTTATAATAATTTATTAAAATTTTTCTTAAATTTTTATTATTTAATATAAATATATTGTTAATTAACAGAGCGTTTTGTGGTATCCCGAAATTATTTCGCATCAGTAGGTAATAAAAAGAGGAATGTTAATAATAAGAATAATATGAAGGGGGCAAAACTTAACGATAAAAAGATTAGGAAAATCATTAGATGGAAAGAAAAGGGCTTTGAAACCAGCCGTATAGCTAAGAAAGTTGGAGTAACTCCCCGTAGAGTTCAGCAAATATGGAAAGAATATAGAGAGACCGGAGAAATTCCAAAGATAAAGCGTAGGGGTAGAAAGCCAAAGAAAATATCGAAGGAAGAAATTGATTTAGTTCTTAAAGCAGTTGAGGAGTATAAAGGAACCAGTGCAGTGCATTTAGAGAAATACATAGAGAATAAGCACAATATACATATTCCTCATAATCGTATATATACTATACTGAAGGAGTTCGACCTTATCCAGAAGGGAAAGAAGAAAAGAAAGAATTAGACGAAAACCTTCGGTTTTCGTTGCTCGCTTGCTACGCAAGCGAAAAGCCAAAGCGATTCAGCGCTTCAAAACCTAACGAAATGTGGCAGATGGATTTTAAAATCGTAGATGTGGGTGGGGTTAGATATAATCTCCTGTTAATAATTGATGATCACAGTAGATTCATCCTACACGCTGGAATTTACGAAGAAGCTACAACCGACGTTGTTATCTCGGCTTTAGAAGAATGCTTTGAAAAGCATGGAACGCCGAAAAAGATATTAACTGACAATGGAACCCAATTCGTCCCTGCAAGGGGTGGAATCTCGAGATTTCAGAAGTTTCTAATGGAAAGGGAAATTTTGCATATAAAAACCTCAATCAGACACCCTCAAACGATAGGAAAAGTTGAAAGAATAAATAGGGAAGTTGAATATCGACTGGACAAGTTCAATTAGACGAAAACCTTCGGTTTTCGTTGCTCGCTTGCTACGCAAGCGACAACCTGAAAGAATTCGTTGAATGGCACAACCAAATAAAACCACACCGCTCATTAAGTTTTAAAACCCCATACGAAGTATACTTCGAAAATACCAAATGTAATAAAGAGGTGATAACATGAACATGAACAACGAAATAATTTCAGGATACAACAATAAATTTAGAATCCCATACTTTGTATATCTAAAATAATCATCTGGTTCATCATGTATTGGAAAAACAAAAGGTGTCGAACCAATAAAAATTCCTCCTGGTTTAAGTACTCTCTTTATTTCCTCAACCGCCTTAAAAGGATTTTGCACATGTTCTAAAACTTCTAAGCAAAAGATAACATCAACTGAATTATCGTTCAATAAATGCATATTTTGAATATCCATAACTAAATCAGGGCTTCTTTTTTCATCTATATCGATTTCCAATATTTTTATTCCTTTATCTTTTATAAATTTGCTTATTTCGCCCCCTGTACCAATGTTAATTGTATATATCTCATCTTTTTTAATATATTTTCGCTCATCTTCAAACATCATTACTTATAGCAAACAAGTTTTACCATTGATAATTTTTTATATGCACCAGCCCGCAAAGCCACGATAACAGCACACTATTTATATAGGTAATCTTGAATGAACATGAGCGTATATTTTTTTATAGAATCGTCTAAAAATTTGTATAAGTTTTCCCTTGAGAATATCTTAGAATATCTTATTAAATAGTATAAAAAATCTTTCATTATTCCACCTCAAAAATCTCAACAATCCTCTTAGCCCTCTTTTCCCAAGTATAGTTCTTTACTTTCTCAAAAGCATTCTTAGCAAGTTTTTCTATTAAATCTTTATTATTTAGTAAATACTCTATTTTTTCTGCTAAATCTTTTTCATTATCTGGTCTGAAAAATAAAACTTCTTCTTCACTAACTATTTCTCTAATACTCGGCAAATCACTCGCTATTATTGGCCTTCTGGAAGCCATATATTCAAAGAGTTTTAAAGGGGAGGTGTATTTAACTGAAATTTCATATTTGGCGGAATTTGGAATAACCAATATGTCAGATACTTTTAAAAATAATGGTATTTTCGAATGTTCAACAAAGGGAATAAAAATTATATTTTCATTTTCGTATTCTTTTTTTAAAATTTTTATTTGGTCTTCTGACCCACCAACTATTAAATAAATTACATTTTTTCTGTTTTTTAAATATTTATAAGATTCTAAAAAAGTTTTATATCCTTTCCATTCTTGTAAGCTACCAGTGTAGGTTATAATTATTTTTTCTTTAGGAAGGTTTAATTTCTCTCTTGCATCTTCTTTAGATATGTTTATATTGAATTTGTTTAGATCTACTGCATCTGGAAGAACGGTTATTTTTTCTTCTGGAATACTAAAGAGTTTAATTAAATCTTCTTTTAAAGACTTCGAAATTGTAACAAAATGAATATTTTCTCTATTATATAACTTGTTTAGAAAAAAATTATTTAAAGGAATATGAAATAAGAGATTTTCAAAAATATTATCTTTTAAATTTGGAATGTTATGTATTTCAACAATAACCTTTTTAAATTTTTTGTGAAGATAATATGCTATTATTGGAGAACGTGTATATAGATATGCATTTTTTTCAAATTTTAAATCTTTAATTTTGTACAATAAATAAAACACTCTATAAGGAATAATTTTTTTAAAGAGATCTGGTGATTTTATTACAATATGTTCGCAAAAATCTAATTTTTTAACTGTATTAAATGAAATTGATATTAAAGTAACATTTGATATTTTGGATAATGCCTTTATGGTATTCTCTATTTGTAAGGAGTGAGCAGAATTTCCTGGAATTGAAAAATTTTCAATGTAATATATTTTTATGTTCTCGTTTACATATTTTTTATTCTTAATATGATTAACTTTCATTATTATCATCCTTTATTATTGTATATATTTATCAATTTAATTCTTTAAAATTTCTTTAATACAAATACCCTATGATATGGATGTTCAGGAATAAGATAATTTTTTAATATAATAAAATATTTAGATATGATTTTTTCTATTCTTCTTAATGAATATCCTTTTTTTCCAATTTCCCAATAATGTTGACCATCAAACTTGTGTTCTTTTGGATATGGAATACATAATACAAAATTAAATTCTCCAAATAATATTTTTATTTTAAAGGATATATTAATGCCATAATGAGGTAAAGTTATTATTGCATAATTTTTTGTTACATATTGGATATTTTTTAAAGATTCTTCAAAATATCTAAATGGAAGGTGTTCTAACACTTGAGCACATAAAACAGTGTCAAAACTATCCTTCTTAAAGATATTTTTTAGTTCTGTAACACTACAAACATAATCAGGGTTTAAATTTTTATCTATATCTACCGTAGTGACATTAATTTTACATATTTTCTTTAAATAGTTTGATATTGTTCCGTTTCCAGGACCAATTTCCAATACTTTCTGTGGTTTTGTGCTTATCACTTCATTAATTTGATACCAATAACTTATCCATCTATGTTTTTTATCATAATTATTGATATAATGTTCGTGTGGAACTTGTGGGTTAAATTTCATCTTCAAACACCTCAATTATTCTCTTAGCCCTTTCTTCCCAGGTATAGTTCTTTACTTTCTCAAAAGCATTCTTAGCAAGTTTTTCTATTAAATCTTTATTATTTAGTAAGTATTCTATCTTTTCTGCCAAATCTTTTTCATTATCAGGTTTAAAGAATAGAACTTCTTCTTCACTAACTATTTCTCTAATGCTCGGTAGATCACTCGCTATTATTGGCCTTCTGGAAGCCATATATTCAAAGAGTTTTAAAGGGGAGGTGTATTTAACTGAAATTTCATATTTGGCGGAATTTGGAATAACCAATATGTCAGATGCTTTTAAAAATAATGGAATCTTGGAATTTTCCACATACGGAATAAAAACTATATTATCACTTTTGTATTTTTCTTTTAAAACTTTTATTTGTTCATTATTTCCTCCAACTGTCAAATAAATAATATTTTCTTTATTTTTTAAATATTTATAAGATTTTAAAAAAGTACCATAACCCTTCCAATTTTGCAAACTTCCAGTATATGTTATTAGTGTTTTATCTTTTGGAAGGTTTAATTTTTCCCTTGCATCCTTTTTTGAAATATTAATGTCAAATCTTTGTAAATCTACCGCATTGGGTAAAAAAACTATTCTTGAAATATGATGATTTCCTTCAAAAAATTTTATATTATTTGGATTAACAGTAACAACTGAGTATAACGTATTTAAACAATTTTTAAGCAAAAAAATCCATATTTTTCTTTTGTTAATTTCATGTAATTCATAAATTACCTTTTTATTTTTAAAGAATTTTGAAACTAAAAAAGCAAATATCAAATCTCTTGTATAGATGTAATCATATTTATTTTTTATACTCAGAAATTTCAAAAATAAAATAAAACTTCTAAAATAATAATTTACAAAAGGTTTCAAAGAAATTACATTAAAATCAATATCTTCATTATAAATTCTTTTGAGAGTGTTTTTATCATTATTAAAACTCATAAGTGTAATATCCTGCCCAATTTTTTTAAATCCCCTACACATGTTCAAAACCTGAATTCTATTAGCACAAGGTTTTGAAAAATCCGCATTATGGACATATAAAATTTTGCTCATGATTATTCACCAATTCATAAATTTCATTAACTTTTTTACCATAATTTTCCCAAGTATATTTTTCAGCTTTTTTCCTTGCATTTTTCCCAAATTTTACTATTTCATTTCTATTTTCATAGAAAAATAATATTTTTTCTTTTATTGCTTCAACGTTTTGTACTGGAATTATAAACCCGTCTTTTCCATCTTCAACTACACTTCCAGAATTTTCTGTAGTGATTACAGGTAATCCACATGCTAAAGCTTCATATATTGATTTTGCTGATCCTTCTAATAAAGACGGAAATACATAAATGTGGTTCTTGGGTAATTCTAATTCGATATTTTTAACAAATCCATAAAGTTTTATGTTATATTTGTTAGCATTTTTTAGATATTTTCTAACTTCTGGATATACAATACCATAAAGATTTAATTCAGCATTTTTGAGATTTAGTTCTTTCCATGCTTGAATTAAATAGAGAATACCCTTTCTATTATTGACATTCCCAGAGAATGCAACTTTAAATGTTCCAAAGTGATCCTTTTCAATAGGTTTAAATCTCCCTACATCTACTCCAAAAGGTACAACAAAAATTTTATTCTCATCTATTCCTTCATTTATTAATGATTTCTTTACAAATTCAGATGGGGATATGTAGTAATCTATATAATTTAAAGATTTTTTAACATATTGTGGTATTTCAACTTTTCCAAATAATTTTTCGTAATTTTTTATATCTTTTAGTACATTTGGGAGAGCCATAGGAACATCTTGAATAATTTTGATGTCTGGATTCTTACTTTTTATATATCTATAAAAATTAGGGAGAAACTCCCAAGAATGAATTACATCTACATTCTTTAAATTTAGATCTTTAACTTTACTAATTAGTGCAAATTCAAATATATTGTTTTTAATTTCATTTGAAGGAAAATTCTTTTTAATATATATGGGAATAGCAGTTAAAAATTTCATCACATAATGAGCAAATGGAAATATTTGTTTAATTTTTACATTGTGCAGATTTATATTTTTATTGTAATTTCTACAAAATATGTAAAAATAATTATTAGCCTCTTTAGTAATATAATAAGATCTTATACCGATAGTATTTTTTACACCAAAATCTGAATTTATGATATGTAGTATCATTATTTATCACTCTTATTTTATTTTACAAATAACTATTAAATTAGGTGAAAATCTTGGAAATATTTTTGATATTAATTTTTCAATATTTCCTTTAACTCCCGAATATTCATCTTTTATTGTATATCTAATTTCTAAGATTTTATATCCCTTCCTTAATAATAAATTTTCCAATAACATTTTAGAAAATCCAATTACGTGACCATATCTAATTTCATCGTCCCTATTTTTCCAAAAAGGAGATTCCTGTCCAAATAACGTATGCCTAATAATAAATCTTAAGGATAACATATTTGGAGTTGTTATAATCAAAATACCGTCTTCTTTTAAAAATTCTTTCACTTTATCTAAAAATAATCCAGGGTTTTCTAAATGTTCTATAATTTCTCCAGCAACAATAACATCAAACTTCTTATTTAATTTTTTTAAATTTTCGAATTTCTGAACATCATCATATATGACATTATATCCTTTGTTTTTTAGTTGAGATATTCTTTCTTTATCTATATCCAACCCCCACACTTCTTTGGCATGTTTTAGTATAAATTCTGCAGTTGTGAAAATTCCTTATCCTTATTTTCGCCTAAAAATCCCAAATCTAACACTACCTTATTTTTTATATATTTTTTAATAATTAAATTCCTTCCCATACACTCACCTAAACAATTCTCTGACATCAATATGGTGTCTAATTAACTCATTTACATATTTCCAACCATTTTCACATATATCTTTATAAAGTTTATTGTTCTTCAGTAACTCTTCTGTTTTCTCTGCTAATTCTTTTTCATCCCAAGATTTTAGTACAATTCCTGTCTTATAATTTTTAATTAAATATTTAAATACTTTTATATTAGATACAATTACTGGAGTTTTTGAATACCAAGATTCCATTATAACATTAGGAATTCCTTCAAAGTTAGACTTACTTAGTAACCACAAAACATCAGCAACTTTATAGTATTTCCAAATTTCTTTATGTTTTACATAACCAATGAACACAACTCTATCATAAACACCTAATTTCTTAGCCAAATTTACAAGTCTTTTTTCATCTCTTCCTTCTCCAACAATTATATATACATAATCTTTAGGCAGAAACCTCAAAGCTTTGATACCCATTTCTATGTTTTTCTCCGGTGTTAATCTTGCAACAGTTAATATTATCCTTTTATTTTTAAGATTGTATTTTCTAACTATTTCTATTATTTCTTTTTCACTAATTTCATTAAAATATTCTTTGTCAGTAATATCCCTTGGACAGAATATTAATTTTCCCTTATATCTCATCTTTAAGGCATATTCCTTCAAATGGAATGCATTATACAACAAAATATCAGTTTTTTTAAGAGCCAAATAGTCTAAAATATAAAAAATATTACCTAATATTTTCCTTATACCTCCTTTTCCTTTAATCATTTCGGGAGTTATGTCTCTTAAAAAAGATATAACCTTAAAATTTCTATCTTTTGGGATTGTTGAAGCAAGGTATAAAAATGGTACATAAATATAATCTGGTTTAAATTCATTAATAACTTCTTTTAATCTTTTCTTAAATTTGATTAAATCAAATAGTTGTTTTGTTGGGGAGGATTTAAATAATTCTACTGTTATATTGTTTTCAGGTTTTAATATTTTATTACATGTGCTTAGTGATAAAATGTAGTATTCGTTATCTTTACTATATGCTCCATCTTTTTCTTTAAACCAATGTTCAAATTTTTCATAGGAATTTAAAAACCAATTATCCCAATCTTGATATAATACTAATATTTTTTTCATTTTTACACCTTTATTAATAAAATCTTCCATTTTCAAAGAATTTGTATATTTTACTTTTTACAGCTTCTACGGGAATAGCTTTTAACCCCTCTAACTCTTTATCCATATATTCATACTCATAATTATAAAATTTTTTTAATGGTTTAAAATCATTATACCAAAGGTAATCATAAATACCATATTTTTTAAAATTTTTTGGTAATCTATGTAATGGATTAACTGGACCAAATAATGCTAAAGTAGGAACTTTCATTAAAAATGCAAAATGCATAGGCCCACTGTCAGAAGTAATAAATAAATCTGCAAATTTTAAAAAATAAATGGCTTCTTTAAGGCCTAATTTACCTGCAACGTTTTCTATATATATACCTTCATTTTTTAACTTATTAACTATATAGTTAACAGTTTTTAGAGAGTCTTTACCCCCATATAGAATAATATTAAAATCTTTGTGGATTTCTTTAATTAATTTTATATAGTTATCTGCATCCCACATCCTTGTTCTCCAACGAACAAATGGGTTAATTATAATAGTTTTTTTATTTTCATCTATTTTTAGTTTTTTATATATTTCTTCAACATTTTGCTTTACATCCTTATTAAAATCTACTTCAACTAACTCTTCTTTATTTATTTCAATACCCAGACTATGTAATATTTTTAATGCCATATCCCAATAATGCTCATTTTTAGTAAATCTCAAACCTTCTTTTTTTAATTTAAAATTTGATAAAATTTTCCAACCGGCTAAGTAACCAAGTTTATATTTGGGATTTAAAACTTCTAAATAGAATGTTTGGTTTATACCTCTATTCATTACTATCCCTAAATCATATTTTTCTTTTTTTAACTTATAAAATTCTTTAATTAACTTTAAAGTATTCCCTTTAACTATTATTATTTTATCTATTTCCCTAACTTTGTCAAAGATATCTTTATCAGTTATTAAATGTATTTCAGAATCTGGGAAATTTTTTCTTAATTCCTTGATAAAAGGAGTATCCATTATTAAATCCCCTAATCCCATTGGTTTTGTACAAATTAATGCTATTTTTTTAAAAGATTTTTGATAATCTATCTCTTTTTTTGTATTAAGAGAATATTTTATATAAAATGGAATCTCCACACTTTTAACAACAAAGTACTTAAAATAATTTTTAAGTTTTTTTAGTTCGTTATCCATTTATCCCACCACTTCACAAACAAAAATAATCTAATTTTATAAACATTATAAAGTTTATTGTTTCATTAAACACTTTATTTTTATAAAATTTAAATATTTTTAAGCCAATAAACCTTGCCTATGTAAATTACGCCAGGTACTCCTGATTTAAATCTAAACTCTTTATATTTAAGATTATCATTACCTAATTCCTTTAATATTTTATATAAATGTCTTCTCCAATTTCTATTATATTATTATGCTTTTAGCCATCCTTCAAATTTTGATCTTTCTTCAGCAAACTTTGATACTCCTCTATTATAGACTAATTTAGGTATTAACTCCCTAAAAATTATATCAACTAATTTGTCAAAGCTTACTTTATCCATCTTTTCCACCATTTTATAAATATAAATAATCTTATTAAATAAATCCTATACAATAAATTTTCTTTATTTTTAAAAACTTTTTCTTTGAAAAAATTATAAAGACTTTCGTCAATATCTTTCAGTATTACAACATTTTTATAAACCTCATTTAAATACTCTTCTTTCAAAATCCAATCAGCTAATGGAGGTTCAAAACCTCCTTTTCCTCTATTAACTATCTCATCTGGCAAAATATCTTTTATAATTTCTCTCATTAATTTCTTAGTTTTAAAAAAATCTACTTTCCATTCTGTTGGTATTTTCTGGCTAAATTCAGCAAATCGATAATCTAAAAAAGGACTTCTAACCTCTAAAGAGTTGGCCATTGATGCCCTATCAACTTTAACTAAGAAATTATCAGATAACGTCCTAAATAGTAAATCAAAAATTCTAATGGATTCTGAAAGGTTATTGTCTGTATTTTCTAAACAGTACTTTAAATTTTTTTCTATCCAAATTTTGCCCTCATTAGAAATAATAAAGTCTCCATCAAACAATTCCGAATAAAATTTTTCATTACTAACCAAAGATAGTTTAATAGCCTCTTTAATTAAATACAACGTGAAATTTTTTTTTAAAGAAATATTATTTAATATTTTCAGAAACATTAATCTAATAAATAATGGAATCTTTTTTAGGTATTCTATTCTTCTACTAATAATATGAAATTTATATCCTCCAAAAACCTCATCCCCGCCATCACCGCTTAAAACAACAGTTACATATTTCTTAGCCATCTCAGAAACTTTATAAGTAGGAAAGCCAGAGTAATCTCCAAATGGCTCATCATAAATCCAGACATACTTATCAATTAGCACCTCAAAATCTTTCTCTTTAAAATAATAGTGGTGATGTTGGGTTCTTAAATAATCAACAACTATTTTTATGTAAGGGGTTTCATCATACTTTCCTTCAAAGCCAATAGAAAAAGTATGCAACTTTTTCAAATCAGTAAATTTGCTCATAACAGCAACAACTGTAGAGCTATCTAATCCACCACTTAAAAAAGCCCCTACAGGAACATCTGATCTTAATCTTATTTTTACAGCATCCTCTAAAAGCTTTTTACCCTCTTCTATTAACTTCTTTTTATCATAAATTGGATTATACTTAGGAAGCTCCCAATATCTCCACTTTTTTATTTCTTTTTTACCCAAATCTAAAACTAAGTTGTGAGCAGCCTCTAACTTAAAAGTTTTATTATATATAGTCCAGGGAGAAGGAATAAAACCAAGAGCAAAGTAAAGTTGAACTGCCTCTTTATTTATATTCTCTTTTCTATTCAATTCTTTAACAGCTAAAATTCCTTTTAATTCAGAGCTGAATATAAACTCCTCCCCATCCCAATAGTAATAAAAGGGCTTAACCCCTAACCTATCCCTTGAAGCAAAAATAATATTTTTTTCTCTATCATAAATAACAAATGCCCACATGCCATTGAATTCTTTAACACAGTCGAAACCAAGTTTTTGATAAAGCTTTAATATAACTTCAGTATCAGTCCCTGTCTCTGTCTTTAAATTAAACTTCTCTATCAACTCTTTATAATTATACACCTCCCCATTATAGACAATAATATATTTGGCTTTATCAAGCTCCTCATCTCTATAAATAATTTTACCATTTTTAGTTAATCCCATTGGCTGATGCCCTTTCTCTGACAAGTCAAGAATAGCCAATCTAACATGCCCTAAACCAATAAAATTATTTACATAAACTCCTTCATCATCAGGTCCTCTATGTTTAATAGCTTTGTTCATCCTTTTAATTTCTTCTTCTAAAATCTCATTATCAAATCTAACAATACCATTAATTCCACACATTTTAGAGCCCCCAATAGATAAATCCTTTTACTATTTATCCATTTTTATGGTAAATTGTAAACCAACATATGCCGTTCAAAACTGTTTAGTTTTTTGTAAGTATTTGTGAGGGTATGTGTGTTTATGAGTTTTAGATATATTTATATAGGACTTTATAAAGATAAAAAAAATAGATGGGTGGAGCTTGGGGTCATCTCGGAGCGAAGCGACGAGAACTTAAAAACCGTTAGGTTTTTATGTCCACGACAGGGGCAGAGACACTCTCGTGTGGCTGATGACGCCCAAGTCCAATATGGGTACTTACTCACCAATACCCACATTGGACAGACCCCAAACCAATAACACATAAATTTTTTCATATATTCACCTTTTTAACTCTTTTATCCCATTCCAAATCAAAAAACTCTGCGGCCTTAAAATCCCTTCAATAGGATCTAAAAATAAAATATTTCTCTTAACTAAAAACTCTCTAATTTTTTTCCCTATTGTTATATCTTCAACCTCATAGCTTTCCTTAAATATTTTTAAAGCATCAACTACTTTTTTATAAAGTTCTTCATTTTCCTCTTTAACATCTTCTAAGAAGTATTTTAATTTTTGTTTGGCATCATTTAAGAGATAGTTTAAAATTTCTTTTAGTTTATCAGTTTTTAAGCTTTTTATAACATAAATTATATCCTTTGGCTTTCCTCCTACATAGCTATAAATTAATTCTTTCTCTTCATTGGAAAGCTTTTTATTTAAAATTCTTTCAGATAAAAAATCCATAAATTTTAAGGCGGTTTCTTTATCAAAGTCATCGACTAAAAGATATTTGGCCCTTCCATTTAGCATAGCCTCGTTATAAACTTTCTCTATAAACAGGCTGTCTGAACTTAAGCAAAATATATGACATAAATGCAGTTCTTTGGTTAAGCTTATAAAGTAATTAAATAGCTCATAAATTAAGAAGCCGTTTATTTTTAAATCTCCTATCTTCTGAAGTTCATCCATTATAATTATCGGCTGCTTATCTTCTTTCTTTATACTTAATAAAAGATTTGTTATATACTTAAACACATTTTTCTCGCTTTTATCAGAGAATAAAGTCTCTAATGTATTTTTAGGAATTGGAATTCCGAATATTAAAGGAGAATCTTTAATTAGGCCTTTTATTAATTCAGCTGGCTTTTTATCTTCCTCATATTCTTCGAATAAAACTTCAATAAAATCATCGTACTTAGAAATAAAGTATCTCCTGAGGTTTATATAGAATACCACATATTTATCTTTATCAAGCCTATTGTTAATTATTTCATTAATTAAAGCAGTTTTACCACTATTTATAGGGCCGTAAAGAAAATAAATATCATCTGGTTCATCCCCCAATATAGATAAAATCTTCTTAATCTCCTTATCTCTGTTAAAGAACTTCATAGTTTCACTTTTTTAATTTTTTAAATCAATCTCTTTATCCCATTCCAGATTAAAAAACTCTGTGGTCTTAAAGTTCCTTCAACAGGATTTAAAAATAAGATATTCTTCTTAACTAAATACATATAAACAGGCGTTGGAATTTCCTTTTTATTTATCATATATTTCTCTTTGAATAATCTTAATGCATTAATTATGTCCTCTTTTTTAACCTCAACTTCTTTATCTCCAACTACGACCTTTGGTGTAGAATAATCTAAAACCTCTAAAAGCATATCTAACTTCTGTTTAGCATCATTTAATAGATAATCCAAGATTTCTTTTAAATTCTCAACTCTTAACCTTTTAATAACATAAATTATATCCTTTGGCTTTCCTCCTACATAGCTATAAATTAATTCTTTCTCTTCATTGGAAAGCTTTTTATTTAAAATTCTTTCAGATAAAAAATCCATAAACTTCATTGCTGTCTCTTTATCAAAGTCATCAACTAAAAGATACTTAGCCCTTCCATTTAGCACAGCCTCGTTATAAACTCTCTCAATAAATAAAGAATCAGAAGATAAACAAAACACATGGCTAAGGTGCATCTCTTTGGTTAAGCTTATAAAGTAATTAAATAGCTCATAAATTAAGAAACCGTTTATTTTTAAATCCCCTATCTTCTGAAGTTCATCTAAAATAATTATCGGTTGTTTTCCTTCTTTTTTAATATCTAATAAAAAATTTGTTATATAATCAAAGACATTAACCTCTTCATTCTTTGATAGTAAAATCTCTAAGGTATTTTTAGGAATTGGAATTCCAAATATTAGAGGAGAATCTTTTATTAAGCCTTTTATTAACTCTAATGGTTTTTTATCTTCTGAATATTCTTTAAAAAGTAAAGCAATAAAATCATCATACTTGGAAATAAAATATCTCCTAAGATTTATGTAAAACACTACGTATTTATCTTTATTCAACTTATTGTTAATTATTTCATTAATTAAAGTTGTTTTTCCACTATTTATGGGGCCATAGATAAAATATGTATCATCTGGCTCATCTTCAATAATTGAGAGGGTTATTTTAATCTCCTTCTCTCGGTTAAAGAATTCCATAGTTTCACTCTTTTAATTTTTTAAATCAATATTTTTATGGCATTCCAGATTAAAAAACTCTGTGGTTTTATAACCCCTTTTATTGTATCTAAGAATAAAATGTTCCTTTTAACTAAAAACTCTCTAACTTTTTTATCTATTGTTATATCTTCAACCTCATAGCTTTCTTTAAATAAACTCAAAGCTTTTATTATTTCCTTATATAGCTCTTCATTTTCTTCCCTTATGTCTTCTAATGAATATTTTAACCTTTGCTTAGTATCATTCAACATAAAATTTAAAATTTCATCTAATTCCTCAGCTCTCATTTTATTTATCACTTTTATTATTAGAACCGGCTTTCCTCCTACATAGTTATAAATTAATTCTTTTTTTTCCTCTGAGAGAGCCCTATTTAAAACCTCTCCAGCTAAGAAATCCATAAACTTTAAAGCCGTCTCTTTATCGAAGTCATCTACTAAGATATAATCCGCCCTATCCTCAAGCATCGCCTCGCTATAAACTCTTTCAATAAACAAACTATCAGAAGATAGACAGAAAACATGGCTAAGATGCATCTCTTTAGTTAAACTTATAAAATAATTAAAAAGCTCATAAATCAAATAGCCGTTTATCTCTAAATCTCCTATCTTCTGTAACTCATCTATTACAATTATTGGTTGCTTACCGCTTTCTTTTATTTTCATTAAAATGTCAGTTATATATCTAAATATATTCTTAGAGTCCTTTTTTGATGTTAAGACTTCTAAGGTATTCTTTGGAACTGGAATTCCATAAATAATGCTTGAATCTTTTATTAAACTTTTAATTAACTCAATTGGGTTTTTATCTTCCTCATACTCCTCAAACAAAACCTCAATAAAATCTCTATACTTAGAAACAAAGTATCTCCTTAGGTTTATATAAAATACAACATATCTATCCTTATCAAGCCTGTTAATAATTTCATTAATTAAAGTTGTCTTACCAGAGTTTATAGGACCGTATAAAAAGTAAATAAAATTCGGCTCGCTCTCAATTATTGATAAAATCTTCTTAATCTCCTTATCTCTGTTAAAGAATTTCATAGTTTCACTCTTTTAATTTTTTAAATCAATATTTTTATGGCATTCCAAACTAAAAAACTCTGCGGCCTTAAAATCCCTTCAATAGGATCTAAAAATAAAATATTTCCCTTAACTAAAAACTCTCTAACTTTTTTATCTATTGTTATATCTTCAACCTCATAGCTTTCTTTAAATATTTTTAAAGCTTCTAAGACTTCTTTATAAAGCTTTTCATCTTCCTCCTTAACGTCCTCTAAGAAGTATTTTAGTTTTTGCTTCACATCATTTAAGAGGTAGTTTAAAACCTCTTTTAGATTTTTATCCTTAAGCTTTTGAATCACATAAATTATATCAACTGGCTTTCCTCCAGCATAGGAGTAGATTAGCTCTTTTTCTTCATTAGAAAGCTTTTTATCCAAAACCCTTTCAGATAAAAAATCCATAAACTTTATTGCCGTCTCTTTATCAAAGTCATCGACTAAGAGGTACTTAGCTCTTCCATTTAATATTGCTTCGCTATAAACTTTCTCAATGAATAAGCTATCTGAACTTAGGCAGAATACGTGGCATAAGTGCAGTTCTTTGGTTAGGCTTATAAAGTAATTAAATAGTTCATAAATTAGGAAGCCGTTAATCTTTAGATCTCCAATCTTTTGAAGCTCGTCTAAAATAATTATTGGCTGTTTTCCATCTTCTTTAATTTCTAATAAAATGTTAGTTATGTAATCAAATATATTCTTCTCTTCTTTTTTAGATAACAAAGTTTCCAAAGTATTTTTAGGAATTGGAATTCCAAATAACATAGGAGTATCTTTAATTAGGCCTTTAACTAACTCTATAGGTTTTTTATTCTCCTCATATTCTTTAAACAAAACTTCAACAAAATCACCATACTTTGAGATAAAATATCTTCTTAGATTTATGTAAAACACTACATACTTATCTTTATCCAATCTATTATTAATTATCTCATTAATTAAAGCCGTTTTTCCACTATTTATAGGGCCATAAATAAAATAAATAAAATTCGGCTCAAATTCAATAATTGACAGAATCTCTTTCATTTCTTTTTCTCTATTAAAGAGGTTCATAGTTTCACTTTTTTAATTTTTTAAATCAATCTCTTTATCCCATTCCAGATTAAAAAACTCTGTGGTCTTAAAGTTCCTTCAACAGGGTTTAAAAATAAGATATTCTTCTTAACCAAATACATATAAACAGGCGTTGGAATTTCCTTTTTATTTATCATATATTTCTCTTTAAATAATCTTAATGCATTAATTATGTCTTCTTTTTTCAACTCTATAATTTCATTTCCAATCTCTATTTTTGGTTTAGAGTAATTTAAAATTTCTAAGAACATATCCAACTTTTGAATAGCATCTTTAAGTAAATAATCCAAAATTTCCTCTAAGTTTTTATTTTTGAGCTCTTGAATTATATAAATTATATCAATTGACTTCCCTCCTACATAGCTATAAATTAGCTCTTTCTCTTCATTAGAAAGCTTTTTATTTAAAATTCTTTTAGATAAAAAATCCATAAACTTTATTGCCGTCTCTTTATCAAAATCATCGACCAAAAGATATTTAGCTCTTCCATTTAGTATTGCTTCGCTATAAACCTTCTCTATAAACAAGCTATCAGAAGATAAACAAAATACATGGCATAGGTGTTTATGCTTTGTTAAGCTGATAAAATAGTTAAATAACTCATAGATAAGAAAGCCGTTAATCTTTAGATCTCCAATCTTTTGAAGTTCATCTAAAATAATTATCGGTATCTTTCCAGATTTTTTAATTTCTAATAGTATGTTAGTTATATATCTAAAAACATTTTTGGTGGTTTTTTTATTTAATAACTCTTCCAAAGTATTCTTTGGAACTGGAACACCAAATAACAATGGAGTATCTTTAATTAGACCTTTTATTATTTCAACTGGCTTTTTATTTTCATTATATTCCTCAAACAAAACTTCAATAAAATCATCATATTTAGAGATAAAAATCTCTCTCAAATCAAAATAAAACACTACATATTTATCTTTATCTAATCTATTATTAATTATTTCGTTTATTAAAGCTGTTTTTCCACTATTTATAGGGCCGTAAAGAAAATAAATAAAATTTGGCTCACTTTCTATGATGGACATTATTTCATTTATTTCTTTTTCTCTATTAAAGAGGTCCATAAAAATCACCAAAAATTTTTTAAATCTAAATTTTTAAGGTCCAATCTTTATTTTTCAAAAACCACTCACAAAATCTTTTTAAACCTTCCTCTATCCTAACCTTTGGATCATATCCTAAGAGCTTTCTACTTTTTGTTAAATCAGCCCAAGTTCTCTCAACATCTCCTGGCTGAATAGGTTTATAATCTTTGATAGCTTTCTTCCCTAAGTATTTCTCTATTAAAGAAATAGCATATTCTAAATTTGTAGGATTATCATTTCCTAAGTTGAATATTTCATAGTCAAAATTTTTATCTATACTTTTTATTATTCCATCAACTATATCAGATATATAGGTGAAATCTCTCTCCATCTTTCCATAATTATAAACTTCAATAGGCTTTCCTAAGAGAATATTTTTTGTAAATTTCCAAAATGCCATATCTGGCCTTCCATATTCACCATAAACAGTAAAGAACCTCAAACCAATCATCTTAATGCCGTATAAATGATGATACGTATAGGCCATTAACTCATTACTTCTTTTTGTTGCAGCATATAACGAGATTGGATTATCAACTCTATCGTCTTCAGAAAAAGGAATTTTTTTATTCCCTCCATAAACAGAGGAAGATGAAGCATAAACAACTTTCTCAATATCTAACTTCCTTGCAAGCTCAAAGATGTTTAAAGTTCCCATATCATTACTCTTTATATAAGTCCAAGGATTTTCCAAAGAATATCTAACACCAGCCTGGGCTCCCAAATGAACAATTAAATCAATTTCTCTATCTTTTAAATTTTCAACTAAACTATCCCAATCTGAAAAATCTAATTTTATAAAGTGATAATTTTCATAATTCTTTAAAATTTCATTTCTTTTCTCTTTTAACATTGGATTATAGTAGTTGTTTAAGTTGTCTATTCCTATAACATTTACATCATCATAATTTTCTAATAAGTATTTACTTAAATGAAATCCTATAAAGCCTGCACTTCCAGTAACTAATATATTTTTATACTTCATCTCCTACCAACCCCATAGTATTTAAAGCCCAATTTTTTAACCTTTTTAACATCTAAAACGTTCCTTCCATCAAATATAACTTTTTCCTTAACCAAATTCCCTATTTTTTTCCAGTCTTCTTTATTATAGTCATATTCTGTTGCTATTATTATTCCATCAACATCTTTAACTGCCTCATATAAATCGTCCAACACATATAGGTTATATCCATAAAATACTTTGGATTTGTTTAACTTATACATATTGATGGTATTTTCTCTTGCCTTCTCCACATAGTCAAACCCTTTTACAATTGCTCCACTATCTAAAAGCATATCTATTAGTTTTATTGCCCTACTCTCCCTCAAATCATCAGTATTTGGTTTAAATGCCAATCCTAAAACTGCAAAGGTCTTTCCATTTAAATTTCCATAATAACCTTTAATCTTCTCAAAGAACCATTTTATTTGCTCCTCATTAACCTTATCAGTAGCTTTTATTAATATTGGCTCTATATTGTTGTTTTCAAACTGTTTTATTAAAGCTTTAACATCCTTAGGGAAGCAGTTGTGAATTAGTAATCCATAAGATGATATTAACAAATTATTATCTGTTTCTACACTATATACCTCTCCATCGTAATACTCTCTTTCAACGGATTTAACCTTTAATGAAACATAATTATCAAATTTTTTATAACCAATAGGTTTTATATTTCTCTTGTATCTATCTGTAATTTTCTTGTAATTACTCCATTTGTCCCCAAATAATTCTCCGATTTTTTTAACCTGGTTTAATCCATTTATTCTTATAATGTATGTTAATGTTGTGCTTTTGTTATTGTAGCATCTTTTTAATGATGCAACTATACCAAGTGATTGCAATAGCAATAACAAAGAATTTGCCAATTTTTTACTAACCGTTCCATATTCAATAACTAAATTTTTGTTATTATTTAATTTAACAATGCAACCATCTCCTCTTAAAATACCTTTTAAAAATTCCCATTTAATATCTGATGGTGAATTAAATATTTGTGGCGGTATTTGCTTGTTATAACAATTATTTCCACATTTTAATACTTCTTCGAAGATATATGCCAATAATTTTGAAGATATTATTATAGAGTGAGAACCATTTCTAATTTTTTCAATATATTTTATACCCAATTTATTCAATATATTTTTAACATCGTTGATATGTTCTTTCTCATGAGCTCCGAATGAAAAACCAATCCTTTTTCTAATAGCACCATTTTTTTTACCATCCTCTGAAATCCAACCTTCTGCTAAATAATACCCTATTAACCTGGCAAAATCGCCATCTATTTTAATCTTAGATGGAATTGTTGTAGATTTGCTTCTAACAGTAAATAATCTATTTGAATTATAATTATATTTATTTAATATGCTTCTTATCGGTAGCATATCCTTTGCTTTTACGGTTCCACTTTTCTTTACATCGTGAATGTATTTATTTGATAGATAAGTTCTTATATTCTCAAATTCATTTAACACCATATTTTTATTATTTAAAAATGTTTTTTCAATTAATGGAGTATTTTTTATTTCCTCTAAAACATCTATTGTAATTACATCATTATTCCCAAATTCTCCAGTAGGTAGTATTACTTCATCCCCCTCCTTAATATTTTCCGCTAATTTAACTTGTATTTTATCCCCACTCAATACAACAACGGGATGGTCTTTTGTTATTTTTATTTCTCTTCCCATTGATGTTTTTAAAACAATTAAATCATCAGAGTAATCTCTCTTTGTTATTAATTTTAGATTTACTAAATCCAATTTTAAATTTTTATTGACAGATAATACTTTTACACATCTTTTATTATCTTTACTTAGCTTATCAAATAGTTCTTTAAATGTCATACACTCCAATCCATCTCCAAAATCCACAAATAGTATTTCATCAGGATGGAAACAGCTTCCACCATAGCCTATTCCCGCATTTAAAAATTTATCTCCTATCCTCTTATCCAAACCCATAGCATAGCTTATTGTTTTTATATCTGCCCCTACTTTATCAGATAACTTTGCCAACTCATTTATAAAAGATATTTTTGTTGCTAAGAAAGCATTTGAAGCATACTTTATCAATTCTGATGTTTCCCAATTGGTTATTATAAAAGGAACATTTTTCTCTTTAAAATACTTATAGACAGTTTCCATAATTTCAATTGGTTTTTTATTACTTAGATCTTCAAACCCTAAAACTATTCTCTCTGGATTGAAGAAGTCATAAACTGCAATTCCCTCCCTCAAAAACTCAGGGTTTGACACAACATCAACATTATAACCCTTCAAAAATTCTTTAACCTTTCTATTAGTTCCTACAGGAACAGTAGACTTTATAACGATAACCCTATATTTTTCATCCAAATAATCTTTCATTTTTTCAACAGCAGAAAACAGAAATCTTAAATCTGCATTTCCTTCATTATCCTGTGGAGTCCCAACACATAAAAAAACAACGTCTGAATCTTTTATTGGTTCATAAGATGTAGTAAAAGTTAAATTTTTATTTACATGCTTTTTTAAAAGCTCTTCTAAACCTTCTTCATACAATGGAGATTTTCCTTTATTTAACTGCTTTACCTTTGTTTCATCAATATCTATCCCCACAACTTCAAAACCAAACTCTGCCAATCCAACACTTTGAATTAAACCAACATAACCAGTCCCTACAACTGAAATTTTCATGACATCACCAAACTTTTTTATTTGTTTTTATTAAGTATTTCCATCTTCAAGATAATAAATGTTGTTAAGATTAAAGTTAAAACAACACTTCTAAAACTTATAGGACTTTTTATCGGCTCATTTATATAAACCTCATCTAAAACGTAATAAGGATGATAAGTTTCATTCCCCTTAATACTAATCCCTTCGACCCTTAAAACATTTTCTCCATCTTTTAAATAGTCTGTTATATCAACAGTGACATTTTTCTCGTGTGCAGGAGAGGCATCATTAGAATCACCAATCTTATAAACCAAATTTCCATTTAAATAAATATTTATTTGCATATTCTCTTTTATATTCCCATAATGGATAAAATGAAGTTTGTAAGTGTAATTGCCAATTTTATCACATTCAAATTCCACAGAAACATTTTGCTTTTCATTTACCTTAATGTAGTCAAAATAATAAGCATCAACTTCAATCAATTTCACAAAAATTAATACAAATATAAATATTTTAATTTTGCTTATTCTCATATTATGCCCTTTAAATTTTTAGAAATTTATAAAACTCTTCATCACTCCAATTTCCATAGAAAATATATTTCCCCTCCAAATTTAAATGATTTAAAGATAGGTTATTTTTCAAATAAACCAACTTAGGAACCTTTGCATAAACAGCTACATCTTTTTTATCAACAAAAATAAACAATGGTTTTAAAAAATCAATTTTCTCCGATGAATAGGCAACATTAATCAAAGTAGGATAATACTTCAATTCAATACCTTCCCCAAAGAAACTTTTTACATGATCCCAAAGGGATGGTTTTATATAAATGTATTGGCATTTAAATTTTTTACCTTTAAATTTCAAATTAAAATAATTTATTTCATATTCATCATTCAATTTCTTTTTAAACTTGTTTATCCTTTTTGCAATTTTCTTTTTATATTTTTTAACGTCATCTTCATCAGGAATTTCCATATTAACAATTAAATCTCTAACTTTCTTCCGTTTTCCAATCTTATAAAGTCCATTTAAAGAAGAAACGTATTCCTTCAACTCAATACCCTTAAAATAATATTCTTTCCCAAAAATTATGTAGGGGAGGTATTTTGAATATTCTTTAGGAACACATATTAACGCTTTGTTTAAAAATTCATTTCCCAATTTTCTCTTTTCCTCAAAACTTAATGATTTCAATGTTCTATTTGGCTCTATACCTATTTTATTCAAAAATATAATTGCATCTTCCTCTTTTCTAAAAACTGGAACTTCATTAAAGTAATAGATGGATTTAAATATGAGATAATCCTTTCCATAAAACAGCAATCCATCTTCTTCAGCTATATTTAGCTTTCTTAGTTTTACTTTCATATCTTCTTTTTCAAATCTTTCAAATTCACTCAAATAAGTTAATTTTATAGTATGAGCAAAGTCCTTAACTTTCCCATCCTCTCCCTCAATAATCTCATTGCAAATATCCAAGAGTGTCATAATTTCCCTATTTTGTAAGGATATGTCTTAAATTTATAGAGAGTATCTTTGCAATTTTTTTAATTTGCTCTTCACGAATCTCAACTGGCTTTTTAAGAACTTGAGATAAATCAACTTTAATGCACTCATCACCTACATGTCTTGGATGTATCGGGGAGATTTCATTAAACACTGCAAATACTGGACAAAAATCATGGCAATATAAACAATAGACGCATTTTTCAGCATCTATTTTTGGGATTTTATCTTTTGTGTAGTATTCAGTTATCTTAACAGGTTCAATTGGGACCATCTCTATGGCATTTGTTGGGCATGCGTTTGCACAACCTCCACAGCCAATGCATAACTCCTCAAAAACCATTCTTGGCAATTCAATGCCTTCCAATATCTTATTTCTCATCTCTATTGATGTGTATCTATCCTTACCAAACAAAATCCTTTCAAGATTCTCGTATATTCCGGTGATGAAAATTTTTGCTAAATTTTTTAGCATTTTTTCCTCCATAAATACCCCCAAGAAGCAATTTTAAATAAATGAAATAATTAATTTAGATTTCCTTATTTTTCCAGGTTCTATAAATATAAATTGCATGAGTTGGACAAATGTTCACACAGGCGGAGCAGAATTCACATTTCTCAATATCAATCTCCCCATCTTTAATAGCGTCATTTGGACAGATCTTTGTGCATAAACCACATCTTGTGCAGAACGCGAAATCCGTCCTAATGAATGAATTCTCTCTGTCAACTACCTTTTTGTATCCTGTAGTGTTTGGTATCACATCTCTTGGGCAGTGAATGGAGCAAGTTTCACACATCACGCAGTTGTTGTTGAAGATGATTTCTTTACTATTTATTTTGATTGTTACGGCATCGTTTGGGCAGACATTTGCACATGTTCCGCAGGTTATGCAATTCTCATCTCTAATATTTTTCCACCCAATTTTCTCAATACTTATTGCATTTTTTGGACACATTTCTACACAAATTCCACAAAGAGAGCATCCTCCTGAAATATAATCCCCTTTATTGACCCTAACCTTCTGTGGGCAAACATCAACACATTTATTGCACTTCCAGCAGATTGAAGCATCATACAAAATCTTGTCATCCTCTTTCTTCAATGCCCCTGATGGACAGTTATCAACGCAGAGACCACAATTTATACAATGCCTGAGCGAATATACGGCAAAACCTTTGGTTTTGCCATTAATTATCCTTTTATCTTCCTTTATTTTAACAACTTTGAAATTCTCAACTTTTAAAGCATTCTTTGGGCAGGAGTTTACACACCTAAGGCATAAAACACAATTTCCATCCTCTTTAATTGTTCCATTTTCTATGGCATCGTTTGGACAAACATCCCCGCAGATATTGCAAGATGTGCATGCATCAACGTCTTTGTTTGGGATTATGGTCTCTCTTGGGCAGAGGTAGGAGCATTTTCCACAACCAACGCATTTTTCTTTATCAATTTTGATTGAAACTCTAATTTTGTTATTTTTTGTTTTTTTGCTTTCCTCCTCAATTTCTTCAATTTCTTCTTTTTTTATCATTTTTATAATATTGAAAATTTTTGTTGCATACTTCTCAGCATAAGCAGTTCTTTTTAAATCAATACACTCAACTCCAGAAACCCTTGCGTTGTATGGACATGCTTCAACACACAAATCGCACATTATACAAATGCCCATTGGAAACCTTTTCCCCTCTTTTTCCACCATTTTTATAATGCCAATTGGACAGACATTTGCACAAATCCCACAACCAGTGCATCTCTTTCTATCAACGTAGTAGCCACCAAACTCATTCTTCCTTATGGCATTGTTGGGGCATTCTCTTGCACAAGTTCCACAAGTTATGCATGAAAATGCTTTATTGTCTAATAGCATTATAGCATCTGTGGGGCAAACTTCCATACACTTTGATTTTGTTTTAAATGGGCATGTTTCACATTTTTCCTCGGGTCTGCATTTTTCTAAGATGGTTATTATCATCCATATCACCAAAATTTTATTCTACCCACTTTCCTCCGAATAAGAGATTTCCTACAATTATTCCAAGAACTGACAAAAAGTAAGTTAAGGACAATGGCACTGGGAAGTTATAATAGGGAAGTGGCTTTAAAAAATACGCTATTATTGCTCCAACAATTAAATAAAATGAAATTACCTTTATTTTTTCTCTAAACTTAGTTCCAAGAACCATTCCAATTAAAAATCCAACGATTGGTGCAAAATATAAACCAATATCCATTTTAACACCCACAGAAATTGTTCTCTATATAATCAATAAAAGGATATCGAGTGAAACGAGATATCCTATTTCCCTGATGAAATCAAACCTAACGTAAATACAGCAAAACTTTGTTTTGCCGAAAAATTTTGGTTTTGAATATAAAGATACTATAATTTTCCAAACAATATATAGTTGTGTGCGGAATTAATATACGGCAAAACTTATGGGTTTTGCCGTTTATATTTATACATTAATGAATTTCAAATAGTAATAATTCTTCCTTAAAATTTGAAATGGCTTACAATCATTAAAAATTCACCAACAGCATATTTCCAAATTAATATTTCAAATTATAACACATAGCTATAACATATCTAAGAGGCACTACCGAGCGAAGCGAGGTAGTGCATCCAATTTGGATGAAACCTTTTTTAAAGGTTTCTTTTCAAATTATACGGCAAAATCCTTTGGATTTTGCCAAATATCTCTAACGCACACAACTATAATTTCCACTTATTAATGTCCGAGACTATAAAGTTAGCATCCATTCTAACACTATTTTTTTATGTTTTTTCTTATTTATCCATAATTTTCTCAATAATCACTTTTTCACATGTTAAAAGGAAAGTTAATGTTGACAAACCAGCAAGAACCTTTAAACCAACACTTATGTTTAGATAGGGGATTATCCCAGCATTCTTTAACTCAATTGGTGATGGAAATACTGCAAATCCAAACAACTCGTTGAAATTAAATAGGTAGTATCCACTAACAACCATCCCTATCAAACCAAATATCATAAACATCAAAGCCCCAAAGGTTTCAAGTTTTTCAAGGAACTTATGTTTAAACCACAATGGGCTTTTTGAACCAAATGAGACAATACTTAATATATATGCCGCTGCTATCAAAGCTCCTCCTTGGAAACCTCCTCCTGGTGTTATATGTCCACCCAATATAATGATAATTCCAAGTGCCATTAAAAATATGCTCATAGGTAATGCTAAAGTTTTAATTATTGGGGTGAATTCTTCCCATTTACTTAAAGTTAAATAATCATCACTTTCTGGGGCATGGTAAACATCCTTTAAAAACTTGTAGTTATACAACCCCTTCCCAAATACCATTCCAGTAACGAGAACTGAGGTAACTAATATTAATGCCTCTCCAAGTGTATCGAATGCCCTCCAATCAAATAACACTGCAGTTACCAAGTTTGGGATGATGTATGTGTGGGTGTAAATATCATTAACCCCGCTAACAACTTCCATGTGATACAATGAATAAATTATCGATGCCCCAAAGAAGATGAATGATAAAGATACTGCCATTTCTCTCTTTAAACTCATCATCATCACCACAATGCAGTCATCAAATCACCATATCTTTTTCCGAGTTTATGCAATGCAATAAATTTTTTTGTTTCTTCATCCCCATAATTTAATTTTTTCATGAGTTTTTTAAATTTTTTAAGGAGAATAGTTTCAGATTTTGGACTAAATGCGTATCCACACACCAGTATAATGCCATAATTCTCAAATGGAACATATCTTGAAGTGAATAAATATCCAACATCAACTGTTTTGCTCATCATGACATCCATAACAGTATACCTTTTATTTTCAAAAACATCTTCAATTTCAACTATATGCTCTTTTGGATTTGTAGATACCACTTTAAATAACGAATATTTTGATTTCTTCAATGCATCTAAGATTTCATTATCATATTTACTTTCATCAACATTATCAATAGTCCTAACTCCATCAATACTCCCAAAAATCATAAAATCAGCTAAAATTGCAAGTTCCTCCTCCTCATCAGCAAAAAAAGTATTATTTTCAAATGGAAATTCTAAGATTTTAATAGATTTTTTGAATCTTTCAGCACCCACCTCATCATATAATCTATCGGTAACATCTGTAATTTTATCCCTTAAATTATAATAACTCCTCAATTTTTCTGAAATTTGGTTTATCCCCCTTTCTTTTAAGTTGAGATATATTGCCCCAATAACACTCTCATATAACGCATCACAAACCATTTCACAGTTTTCATAATACCTTTCCATAATTTTTTCAGCGTCCCCAAACCTGCCTGTTTCTATCAATAATTGAGCATATTCTATGTATGTTATAGGATAATCAGGCAGTTTATCAATAACTTCTCTATAGATATCTTCTGCTTTTTTATACTCACCAATTAAGCTATATAAATGACCAAGTTCATATAAGTAGATTAACTTAGATTCCTCATCACTGGAGTGCTCAATTAGATAATTTATAATTTCTTTAGCCTTTTCGACATATTTTTTATCTTTTCTTGTTAAAACTTTTAATACCAAAACAAAATCATCCATCCACCGTTCAAGATCCACATTATACTTATCATAAAATTCCAAAAGATTGGAATCCTTTATTTTCAATTCTTTAAACAAGTCCCACGCTTTATACCATTGTTTGTAAGTTTCTTCTGCCATTTCATATACTAAATCATCATCAAAATCTTCATCTTTATTTTCGTCAAATAATAACTTATCTACTAAATCATCATCTTCATCAGATAGGTTATCCTCTATGCATTTGCCTATCGCCATTAGCAATTTTATATAAAAGAATGCACCCTCTCCAATATAATTAATAAATTCATTAATTTTTTCGTCTTTATTTAAACTGTTCATAATCTCACCCCGTATACGGCAAAAATTCTTCACATACAACTATAAATTACCAACGCCAAAACTCCGCAGAATACTGAAAGCCAGAATAACTGATAATTTATTGCATTGGAATTTTCTTTCTCAAATGTGAATATTGCTGGAGAAAATGATAGCAAAATTCCCACAACCATAATCCCTAACAAAACTAATGGAACCTTACCAAATACTCTACCTAACAAAAATGCACTGAAAACAAAAAATCCATAGAGTGTAAACTCTCCTGTCCATCCAGCTCCAATAGAGATTCCATCACCGTGGGAATTTTTTTCCATTTCTTTTTGGAATTTGTCGTAGTCCATTCTTTCACCCAAATTGCAAAATTTGTAAAAAATGACAAATACAAAACTTAATCTTCTTCTTGCTCATATTCTTCAATTTCATCCATTATATCTTCAAACTTCTTGTAGTCATCACTTTTTATTATATCGGTGATAAATCCATCAATATCCTTCTTTTTAACAATCAATCCTGCTAAGAGTTTTCCAGTGTATCTATTGTTTTTTATTTCCCAAAACATATAAAATTCAGGATACTTTTCTTTTAATTTTCTATATGCCTCTCCATATTTTGACTTTTTTAAAGGATTTTGTTCAATAAAGAAATGATTCTTTGAAAGTTCAATCACATAGAGTTCAGCGTCAGTTTTTGTTATTACCTTTTTAAGTTTGATATCTTTGGTTTCTATTGTTTTCACTAAGACCACCTCATTTCAATGCCCAAGTCCTTCCAATTTCATAGGCGTAAGGATAAAGCTTTTCAACCACAATATCTGGATAAATTCCCAACAAAATGCATAGAAATGTCAAGACCGCTAAGGAAAATATTGCAAGCTTTGGCACTTCTTTGCTTTTATACTCGTTTATTTGCTCTTCACTGCACGGTTTTAGATATATTAGATAGAATGCCTTCATCATGGAAACAAAAGTCCCAATACTAACAATAATCATAATTACTGCTAATTCTGGCATATTTACTTCCATTGCTGCCTCTGCTAACATCCATTTGCTTTGAAATCCATTAAACGGAGGAACTCCACTTATTGCAAGTTTTGCACACAACACCATAAATGCAACTGATGGTATTATTGGTAGTAATCCTCCTAACTTTGCCAAATTGCTTCCTTTCTTTTTGTGGACAATATATGCCCCCAAAAATAATGCACTCTTATAAATAACGTGATTTATCGCATGGAAAATCCCAGCAACAATTCCCAATGGTGTTCCCAATGCCAATCCAGCAGCAACATAACCTCCTTGGCTAATGGCGTGGTATGCCAAAAGTTTTCTATAATCACTCTGCATCAATGCCATCACTACCCCAAACACCATTCCAAAGATTGATAATGCTATCAAAGCCCCATGTGCGGTGTTGAAGTAGGGCATTCCATAGAATAACTTCAAAATTACAAGCATCATTGCAACGAGGACGAATTTTGAATATGTTTGCAACATAGCAGCAATAAATGGCTTTGCCCTTGCATATAAATCAGCTTTAACTGTATGGAACGGAGGAAGACCAGAACCATAAGTTAACCCAATTATAAGCATTAATAATCCACCATAGACCATAGGGTTTGCGTTTATTAGGTAGTTTTTCATGTCAGTTATGTTTAAAGTTCCTGTTGCAGATAATAAGAAAGCAATTCCCAATAGCAACAAACTTCCTGCAACACATCCCATAAGCATGTATCTAAACGCCGCTTTGTATGCCTTCTCTGTTCCAGATGCAATAACCAATCCTGTTTGAGCAACTGCTGCTATTTCATAAAATACATACAAATTAAACAAATCATCCGACAAAACAACAGCAGAAACACTTGCCAATCCCATCAACGTTAAAGCAGTGAACATCCCATTTGCATGTTTTTCTCCCATTCCCGTTATTAAAACCAATGAACCAATAAGCATTAAAGTAAAGATTACAACCTGCTTTGTTTGGTTGAATAGATATGCAATACCCGATATTAAACCATTCTCAACACCATGCCCACTAAAATAGTAAAATCCATACTCTCCAATGAACGGTAGGACAATTAAAGCCAACGCCACCAAAAAAGTCAAAAATCTAACAATTTTCTCCTTTCCATGTAAATAATTCAATATTATTGCCATCATTAGTGGAAACACCACGATTAATGGTAAAAAGTTCATCATTTCCACCTTTTAATCTTCCTTTAAAATTACCGATGCTTTGAGTGTTTTGTATTTTTTATATAAGACCATTGAAAGAGCCAACATGATAGCTAACATTGATGCTTCAATGACGATATTTGTTAAGACCAGTGCTTGTGGTAGTGGATAGGCGCTCTTTGATGCAAAAACCTCAAAAGGCATGTTTGGAAGTTTTATTGGAACTACTCCTCCGTTATAACCCATCGCTATTAAAACCAAATTAACTCCATTACCCATTGCAGATAAAGCAATAATCTTTTTAATAACATTATCAACAAAAAAAACACCATATAATCCAATAACAATTAACAACCCTGCGGTAATAAATGATGCCACTTGAAGTTCCATAATCCCACCAAGCAACAAAAATTTATCATTATAATTAATGACAAATTATCCACCACTATGTATATAAATATTACGGTGTGTTAAATATTGTAAGTAGACTACTCTCCCTCGCTAAAAATTTTTATTTTTTGATTTTAAGGATTTTTAGGGGTTATTTTTTAATTTTAAGGATTTTTATCAAATTTCGAAGGGTGCTTTATTTTGAAAAATTTGCATATTTAAATTTAATGATTTATTGAGATTTTTTGATTTAAAAACCTAATAGATTATATTTCAAATTTTCCCCGATTGATAGGGTTTATTTAACGATTTAAAACGATTTTAAAGAATTATTTCGATTTTAAACGATTTTTAGGGAAGTGCAGAGGTATATAAATGAACACTGTTAATACCCCTTCGAAAATTAACGTCCCAAAAAGAAGCAAATAGAAAACTTTATATAGGAAAAAGAGCAAAATATTGTCCTATTAAAATCAGACCCATAGGGGGATGGAAACAGATACATGGTCTAAGGAATATTTTCAACAACGAAATTAAAATCAGACCCATAGGGGGATGGAAACAACTGCTTTAACCTCTCTCAACACTAAATCCACTTCTAATTAAAATCAGACCCATAGGGGGATGGAAACTAAGTTTTCTAATTTTGTGCCACGAAACACCAACCTCGATTAAAATCAGACCCATAGGGGGATGGAAACTATACTCTCCGTTGCTTGTGCTATCTCACTAATATAATTAAAATCAGACCCATAGGGGGATGGAAACATGTTCTGATAATTGTTATCCTCTGCCTCCAAATATGATTAAAATCAGACCCATAGGGGGATGGAAACATTACATATAAATATATTGATGAATTAATAAAATTTAATTAAAATCAGACCCATAGGGGGATGGAAACTCCATTAGGTCGTTTATTTGGGCTTCTTTTTCAAAAAATTAAAATCAGACCCATAGGGGGATGGAAACATTACATGCTGGCAATGGGTTTTGCTATGATTATGACTGTGTTAAAATCAGACCCATAGGGGGATGGAAACTTATATCTTCTCTTCTCTATCTTCTTTTTATGTTAGTGTTAAAATCAGACCCATAGGGGGATGGAAATTACTGTATAGGTAATTCACTCCACAAGTCCTTTAAATAGTTAAAATCAGACCCATAGGGGGATGAAAATAGAAAAAAGAAGTTTTTTATCAAAATTAAGTGATTTGTTAAAATCACCTTAGGATGGAAATTTTATTTTTTAGTAGAGGCACTGCCGAGCGTAGCGAGGCGGTGCATCCGATTTGGATGAAACTTTTTTTAAAAGGTTTCTTATAGAAGCTAAGAGGCATTGCTGAGCGAAGCGAAGCAATGCATCCCTTTTGATGAAACTTTTCTAAAGTTTCAATTAGAGCCTTAGGGGGATGGAAATCAAAAAATAAATAAAGACAAAATAACTTAGAGAATTTTTAAACTAAATAGATGATACTATGTATGTGGTTATAGTTTATGATGTAAATGTTTCAAGAGTTAATAAAGTCAAAAAATTCCTCAGGCAACATTTAAATTGGGTTCAAAATAGTGTATTCGAAGGAGAAATAACAAAAGCAGAATTTGAAAGGATAAAAGACGGGCTTTTAAATATAATCGATGAGAATGAGGATTCAATAATAATCTACAAACTCAAATCAAAACCAAGTAGAGAAATTTATGGAATAGAGAAAAATCCTATTGATGATATTATCTAAAACCATGCTATTAACGGCTCATATTCCTTTTGCCCAGTTAAATGTTTAATCAACTTATATGCCTCTAACCTTATCAACCTCTTTTTTGTAACGTTCTTTTTTAATGTTGGGTGTTTGACACTCTTTTCCATCTCTTCATTAAATGCCCTTAGAACAATCTTTTTACCATCATCATTCAACAACACGCCATTCAAATCATCTCTAAAATGTTCCTTCTTAATAATCCTCTGCTTAACTAACCTATTTGCTATCCTATCGGCAATTATTGGCTTGAAAATTTCACTCAAATCTAATGCCAAAGAAAATCTTCTCTCACTTGGCTCGTGGAGATAGCTTATCGTTGGTGTTAGTTGAGTGTTGTAGAGCTCGCTTATTATTGTTGGATACAAACGGGAATTTAAAAAACTTATTAAAGCGTTCATCTCATTTTGTGGTGGTCTTCTTGTTCTTTTGATGATTTTAAATTCATCTGGCAATGTCTCATCCCAAAATTTATAATATTCCTCCCTCATTCTACCCTCAATATTCATAACCTCGGTGATTTTCTCTGCATCATTAAGTTCCTCTAAAAAATCATCAAATTTAACCTTAACTCCAAATTTTGACAGATTCTTTTCTATATTTTTTGCCCCACCAATAACAAAGAGTTTTGCAAGATTCAGCCTTTTTTCAGGATTTAAATAATGCTCCGCCTGTTTTACAACCAAATCTCCAGAATGGAGAGATTCTCTTGGATAAAAACTCCCATCATAATATCCATAGTGGTTAAAGAAATGAAGGGCAATGCCTTTTTGTGCTAAAAAATGCAACGCCTGAGAGCTAATGCTTACTTTCCCATAAATATAGATGTCATAAATTCCTTCAATTGCTAAAGGTTTCTTCCCATTTACATTTTCAAAATAAAGTGTATTTTCCTTTCTAAAAAGATATCCATCAGAGAAAAGCGTTAGTGCTTTCTTTCTCATACCCCTCCCCCCAATTAAATCCAGCATAACTCATAATATGAACATTTTTTGCAAATTTTGGATTTCTTTGGTTTTGGTGGATTTGGCATAGATTTTATTTTTTCAACCTCTTTTATAGCGCCTTCAACTTCCCCCTCCCTTCCATCTAAGATTATTTCCTTTATTTCTCTAAGTTTTGGATAATTAAGAATGGCTTTTGCCTCAATGCCATATCTTTTTAAATAGTAGAGATAATACAACGCCTGTATTTCATGGGCTTTCTCCATGGATTTTCCCTTTTTGACTTCGTGGATCTCAATGATATTTTTTCTCTTTATGAAGTCGATGTTTATGGTTCCTATTTGAACCTCCTTCTCCTCCCCAAAATAACTCTTCTCATGCAGAAATTTTCCCAAATCAACGAAATCACTCTCTTGCTCCATAGTTATACCTTTTGCAAAATACCAGAGTTTTGTTTTGCAGATAAAGAGGTAGTTTATTTCTGTTCCTCTGATTAAGAGTTCTTTTTCAAGATATTCGGGTTCCATTTTAAACACCACAATAACTTTAAAGAATATCATCACACCAAATTTCTCCAAAATCCACAACTAAATCAAAAATTTCAATTCTCTTTTTTGAGTATATTGGAACAAGTAATTCAATATCCTTAACTAATTCTTCAAAGAAAGTTTTATCTTCAAAGTATTTTTCTTTGTATATTTTCCAACTCTCAAATTTTTGTAAAAATATATCCCCAACATAATCAGAATACAAAAATTTGAACCATTCTCCTTTATCAGTTCCTCCAATAGTTGAAGGATAATCCTTATCAAGTAAAGAAAAGGTTACAACCCCCCTAACTACTCTTTCTCTCTTCTCCCTAAAATCCTTAATAATAACAATCCTATTCTCTCTATCAACTTCAACAAAAGCATTATCTAAAATCCATAATAAGTCATATTCCGTTTCTTTTCCATCTTCATAGATAACTCTCCAAATAACGCTATCCTCCCTAAACCTTCTAAATGAATTTTTAAAGCTCCTCCACCACTTTAGTAATTCCTCTCTTATATCTTCATCAACAATTTCTTCATCCTCATCATCTTCAATTCTCTTTATTTTTTCATTTATATGGTATAAAACCCAATAATATGGAAATTTATCCCTTAGATTCTCAAGTTTTTCTTTTCTCTGATATGTCAATTTTTTATTATATTCTTCCATTGAGCTAAGAACACTCCAAAGAACTGCACCACAAAATTTAGGAACTTTATCTTTTTTGAATTCTCTATCCTCAAATGCCTTTTTCATCAAATCTACAAATTCATAATAGTCTAATTCTTCTTTTTTGATTTCATTGAACTGTTTCTCCAAGTTATTGAAGATTTTTGTTGTTATTGTACAGTATATTTTACATTTTTCCATTCCCCTCCCAACTCTTCCAATTCTTTGCATAAAATTCCTCAAATACAATCCTGAATCCATAAAACATAAAGAAACTGGATAATTGACTCCTACTTCTGCTTTTGATGTAGTTATTATGATATCTGTTTTGCTTATAATTTCATCTAAATTGTTGTTATTTTCTTCTCGTGTCTGCAACCCTGTATTAACCCAAACCTCTGCATAAATCTCATTCTCAATAACATATTTCATTCTCATAGCATCTCTCAAAGAATTAAAAATAATCAAAATCTTCTCATTGTTAGAAATTGCTTTCTCTATAATATCCTTAATATTTTCCTTTAATCTTCCATCTTCAACCAAATAACCAAATAAACTCCTTTCTATGCGTTTTGAGATTTTTATAAACTCAATTTCCATTTCTCCTTGAATAACTCTTCCTTCACTGCTTAATGGTTGCTCAATAATTTCTAGGGTAATTCCATTCTCATTTAAGAACTCAATTAAATTCTCTTCTGGTGTTGCAGAAACAAAAAACCATTTTATCTGCTTAAATAACTCTTTCGTCATTAAAAACCAAATTAAAATATTTGCTATCTGCTCCTCATCGTACAAATGATATTCATCGAAAATAACATAATCCAATGCATTAAAGAAGGCAGACCAATCTGGAAAACCTTTTAAATGTCTAAATTTCTCATTTTTTCTTGGCAAGTGGTATCCACTGTTTATCATATAATTTAGAATGTCTGGATTTGTTATTGCAATTTCACAATTCTTTAATTTTTCTATTAGCTCTTCCCCTCTTTCTTTCCCTTTTTTTGTTAATGTTTTTCCAGTTATTACCTCAACCTTAATTCCCTGCTCTTTTAATGTTTTCTCAATATCTTCTGCCAATGCATTTGTTGGAACTACAATTAATCCCCTTTTGGAAGTTAGATAATTGTTATCCTTTGCATATAAGATAGGAAACGCAAAAGAAAACGTCTTCCCCGCACCAGTTGGGGCAGCAATAAAATAAACATCCTTCTCCAACTCAGCAACATCTGAATAAAATATCTCTTGAAATTTATGCAACCTAAACCCCTGTTTAATAACCTTATCTCCAAAAGGCAAACATTTCTTTGAAACTTTTAATTTCAAAGATTCCATGAGAATCCCCTCAAAAAAGAATTAGTTGGAGAATATCTTTTCTAAATCTTCAACTTTGAATCCTGTTCCAATAATATAGTGGGAAAGAACGAATCTTAACATCTGAGATTCCTTTAACTTCACATCTTTGCCAAATATCTTCTTAATTGTGTAGAGATTTAACCAAATTTCCTCTGGTTTTTCCTTTTTTTCTTCAAATAATAAAAGACACTCCCTACCAACCCCTATCCTCAAAGTAAATGTTTTTGGAAGTTTGATATCTTCAAATGTTAATAAAGACGCCTCAAAAACCGAACCTTCCTTTATTCCTTGAATGTGGAAGTAATTTTTAAACAATCCTTTTCCCATCTGTTCAATTATATCTCTTCTAACCATGTAATCGGAAATTTCTGATGTTTTTCTCGCAAATATTGGAGTTTTTTCATAATATATTGGCCTTCCAATAGTCCAAATAAACCCAAACTCTTTAATCTCATCATAATCTGGTTTATCTTTTATTTGGTAAGTATATTCTCTCTTCTTTGCCAATGCAAAATTTAATGCATAGTCCAACGCAATATCCCCAATAAATGGCTCTGTTGATGCAACCCCTCCCTCTGTTTTGTTATAACAAAATAAAGGAGAGAGAAGAGTTATTTTATAATGCCTAAGCATATTAGACACCCATTTCTTCTAATAACTTTTTAATAACATCTTCTTTTTTGATGATTTTACATTCAACTAAGTAGTTTATGCAATCATTTAAATGCTTCAAATAAAGTTGCTTCAATTTTTCTTCATCTTTTAGATATTCATCAATTAACTTTAAGAGTTCCTCTAACTTCTCATTTTCAATCAATATGGATGAATTTTCTCTTAGTTTATTTTTAACAAACTCTTTTACGTTCTCAAAATTTACTTCTCCTTCAAATTCTTTTGAAATTAGATAGGAAGACACTGGTGGCTCAAAGGTGTCTAAGGCTATTGCAATAATCTCATTTTTCATATTTGCATCCATAACATTTGATTGTGCTCCATATCTTGTTGTTTTTAAATGAGATATTAAAGCATGGATGAATCCTTCTGGTGTTATGTCATAGAATGTTAGGAAGTGTGGGAAATAAACTCCAGGTTTAATATATTGAATCCCATACAAACTTTGTCTTTGGGAACCTTCATTTTTGTCCCACATTGTTCCATCTTCACTTAAGGCATTGTGAGTTAGCTCCTCTGTTATTTCATCCTTATCTCTAATTGAATATGCCCATTCATAGATAACTCTTGAAGGTAGTGCAACAGCTTCGTTTGTTTTAGTAACTGAATCACCAAAAACTAATGAATTAGGATTAGCCAAGTGTTCTTGCTTATCAATAAAGTTATATTCAACCTCTGGATGAATTACTTTAAATTTCCTACACAAAACCAACCCTGTTAATTTTTCTCTTGATTTTAATTTTCTTGAAGGAATGACAACCACATCTTTATTACCAATTGTTGTGCTTATGACTTCATCTGGCTCTGTTGAACGATTAATTAAATAACCAGTTGTAGTTCTTATTGTCGCTACTTTTATTACATTTGGAGTCCTTTTCGTGTATGTTTCTTGGAAATATTCTTCTGGGATTATTGAATAGAGTTTTTCTCTAAACTCATTGACAATATTCTCATCATACTCAACATATTTTTTGTATCCATTTTCAACTAACTTCTTTTGCTTTGCCATTGTCATCACCCCATTTTATTGAGTATCTTCTTTGTTAGTTTTAGAATTTCTTTTTTCTTTTGATTTTACATCATAATGGAAAGCAAATGCGTATATCCAATATCTAAGCTCTTTTTTTGATGGTAATTTGCTATTCCACAACTTTTTAAACAATTCATCATACACCACTTTACAAAACTCCTCAATTTTTTCTTTTTTACTTGGATAAGGATATTTCCTATAAAGCATCCCTGCCATCATGGATTTTACTTCTTCATCACCATATCCCCTCTTTACTCCAGTTTTTAGCACTTCCAGAGATTCTCTAATCATTGATGTCTTTGATGATGCACTACCCTTAGCCCACTCTATATCTGAAGCAATATCCGCCAATTTTTCAATAATGTTCATTTTTTCCACCCCAATTCTTTGATTTATAAGATTTAAGTTGTATTTTTCAGCAAATGAGTGTGGATAATCTAATTTAAACAAATAGAAGTAAAATGCCATAGGATTGTCGGCGTAATCATTGAACAATGAAACTACAACATTATCTGATTTTGAACCTCTTCTCAAGGTATATCCTAATTTCCAAAGTAATTCAAACTCGTTTCTAATTTTTTCAATTTCATCTATCCTAACTTTATCCCATCCTAATTTTTTAAATGATTTTGGGGCATAATCAAATATTATTGTCTCTCTTTTTGCCTTATCTGGATTAAATGGATATGTTAGATAAATCTTAAATCCTGTTTCATAGACAAAATCCAAAATCTTCTTATAGAATCGTATAAACTCAATTTGTTTAGATATGTCTACAAAACTCATTAGGAATGGGAATAATTCTTCTTCTTTTTTCACATTAAACCCATAAATTGCACTTATAAACGATTTAGCATCGTTCATTAAATTTTCCAAATTCTTTCCAACACTTTCAATGTATTCCGTTAATTTCTCGTCCATCAGCGGGACAAAGTAGTCATAAGCATCAATATATACTGCCTGAACATTTTCTTTTTTACCAAAAATTAGTTTTCTAAATGTTATTTCAGTTAAACATACTGAGCAGATATTCTTTTGAGTATTACTTAAAGATACAATGGTTCTATTTGTGAATCCCCTTGGTTTAAACCCAAAACATAAATTTGCTATTGCTACTGTTTTTGTTTCCTTTCCACATAATGAACACATATTCTTTTTTGAGCCTATATCTCCAAATTTTATGCCCCTAATCTTTTTTCCGTTTAAATAGGCATATCCAAGCAATTCATCAATAATTTCTTTTAAATCTGCCTTTTCAGAACCGCCATAATTCTCATTTAATAATGTTATCAAATCATTCAGTATTTCTTTTTCATCAAATTCTTTTTTTGTAGCAATGTAAAGTTTTAGATAGTTCTTTAACCCAGTATCTTTACTATTTTTAATTTTTTCAACGAAATCTTCATCTAAATCAAAATTTTCATCTATCTTAAAATATTTATCGTTGAATTTTGATTTTAGTTTTTTAACATCCTTTTTTCTACTTTCATTTTCTGTAATTTGAAGTAAGAATTTTAAAATCACAAAAGTTTTTGCTTCCTTTTCGTCAAATTCTTCAAATTTTTTTGTAAAAATGTCTTTTATTTCCTTATTTTGGCTGATATCTTTATAAAAGTATTCAAACCCAAAATAATTTACCATTTTTTCTATTAATTTTAAAATGTTTTCTTCTGTAATGTCAATAAACCTAAATATGTCTAGTTGTGCTTTTTGCCTATCGATTTCAACCATTTTTTCAATGTTTCTGTATAAGAATTCTTCAAATGATTTTATTAAATAATCTTCATTTATTTCCAAATCCCCCTCGTAAATAAATCCTCTTGGGGAAATGACGTAACAATCCACACTTTCTCTTAACCTCTCAACAATAAACCTTGCTAAAACCTCGTAGGGAATTTCATCAAAGTAAAATACATTTACATCGGCATAATCTCTCAATTTTCTCCAAATTTTCAACAAATCGTTGTAGTTCCCAATCGGAATGGAAATACTATCAGCTAAATGAATAATTTCAATTAAATCATCTTTTATTAATCTGTTGAGTCCCCTCCTTGTTGGTAATTTGTCATCTGGAATAACAAATCTTGTTCTTTCCTCTGTTGCCAATACAAGATATTTTACAATCTCTTTTTCTTCTTCATTTAGTTCAATTTCTAAATCCTTTAAATCCTCTTCAAAATATTTTTCAACAGATGTTTTCAAATCAATTTCATTATGTAATTTATTTATGTCGTGGAATGTAAATGCGACCAACAGGCACTTTAAAAGCATTTTTATGTCGTCATCTTCGTTATCTTCATTTATTAAACCTTTATTTAACCATTTGTTCTCTAAAACTTTTAAAGATGGAATTATACCATTTAAAACATGCATCGGATAACTCATGTCCGGTAAATCCACCCCTCCAATTTCTCCAATCCTAACTTTTTCTTCGAATGCTTTGCCCCCTTTTGCTGGTTTTAAGCGATATTTTTCAAACAATTTAATAAAAACTTTATTAAAATAAACTTTTGTTTCTCTTAAGAATAATTTAGTTTTAAATATCTTTTTTGATTTTATCTTGATTTCCATAATGCCACCACTTTGATATATATTATACAGCACTTCAGTGAATTAGTATATTTTTTTGATATATAAATTTAACTATTAACTTTTTTGGTTAAGTTTTTGTATGTATCCATTAACTTTAAAAAGAATAGGGTAATAAAAATGATGGGATAACATGACAACACATATAATAAACATTGGATTTCATGTGGAGCATATATACAAACCAATTGCAGAATATGGTGCAAAAAAAGTAATTCTTGTTTATTCAAAAGATAAGGAAGAATATACAAAAGAAGAAGACCTAAAAAAGGTTGATGATGCATTAAAAAAAGCAAAAGAACTCTGTAATATGCTTGGGATTGAATGTGAAGAAGCAAAAATAAATGGAGTAGAATTTGAAAAGAATGTTGAAATTTTAAGAAACATTATAAAAAAAGAAGGCAAGGTTATTGTAAATATAACAGGTGGAAGAAAGATAACATCTCTTGCTTTATTGTATGCATCTCTTTATGAGTTTCAAAAAGTTCATAAGATTGTTTATGTGCATAAAAAGAGAATTATTGAACTTCCAAAGTTAGCCCATCCATACAACCTAACAAAATTTGAAAGAAAAATTTTAGTATCATTAAATGAAGGAGACAAAACCATAACTGATTTGGCAAAAGAATTTAATGTTTCTTTACCAGCAATAGTTAAGTATGTAAATTCTTTGGAAAATAAAGGACTAATAAAAACCGAAAAGATTGGAAGAAGGAGAATAGTTAAATTAAACTAATTACAATGGCATATAAAACAAATGACTCTCGCATTTACAATCAGAACATCCAAAGCCCTCGACACACTTAAATACCTCAGCTAAATCCTTTGCAACCTCGCACTCACAACCTTTATTTGAGATATATATGCCCTTAACATCCCCAAACTCCAAAAGATAATCAATATGCCAGAACTTTTTCTTCTCCTTTTTTAAATGCCTACCTATCCTATTTTTTAAGTTCATACTTTTTCCAAGGGCAGAACCAACATAGAAATAATAACCTTTCCTAAAAAACCTCTCCTTATTTCCAAATTTTATCTTTCTTCCTCTATTAAGTTTGATTTTTAAAATGTATGTACCTTTTTCAGCGGGGATGTTGTTTTTTGAGACCTTTTCAAACTCATATTTTTTCAAAATCTCATCAAAATACGCAATCTTTTTATAATATGGACATCTTTCCCTAATCTCCTCAAAACACTCCTCACATTTCGGTGTTGGAGAGCAAATTTCCCTTCCAAAAACAACGAGCAAATTATTTATTATTTTCCAATATTTTTTTGGTAGTTTTTTCCTCAGCTCCATCTCAGTTTCTTCCGGGTTTTCTGTCTCAACATATCCCCATCTATTACATATCCTATGCACATGGGTATCTACACAAATCCCATAATCATCAAAAGCTAACGTTATAACCAAATTCGCCGTTTTCCTCCCAACACCTGGGAGTTTTAAAAGTTCATCCAATTCATTTGGAACCTTTCCATTATAATTCTCCTTCAAAATCTTAGCTAATTTCTTCAAATTCTTTGCCTTCATTCTATAAAATCCAACAGGGTAGATGAGCTTTTCCAATTCCTCCAAATCAATCTTTAGCAAATCATCAACATTCTTAACTTTTTCAAACAACCTCTTTGAAACTTCTTCTGTCACTTCATCCTTTGTCCTCGCACTTAAAATTGTTGAAATTAAAACCTTAAATGGACTTTTTTCTTTGGCTATTTCTGTAACAACTGCATTTTTGTTTAATTTTTCCTTTAAAATTTCTATTTTTTCCATATCAATCCCTTTATAGCATTTTAGATAACAAATCTCTCAACACCAAGAATTATAAAATATTGCCTCAAATAAATGTATCCAAGTTTTAGGATTTCCTACCCAAAATTTTTATATTTTATTTCTTTTTATGTATAATCATCAAAAGTATCTGTGGTGATAACAATGGCACACAAAATTTGTGTAATAGAAGGAGACGGAATTGGGAAAGAAGTAATTCCAGCGGCAATTAAGGTTTTAGAGGCAACTGGTGTAGATTTCGAATTCATCCATGCTGAGGCAGGAGATGAGGTTTTTGAAAAAACAGGAGTTGCATTACCAGAAGAAACAATAGAGAAAGCATTAGAATGTGATGCTGTCTTCTTTGGAGCAGCAGGGGAGACAGCAGCAGATGTTATTGTTAAATTGAGACAAATTTTAAAAACCTACGCTAATGTTAGACCAGTTAAAGCATACAAGGGAATAAAATGCTTAAGAGATGATATTGACTATGTAATTGTTAGAGAAAACACTGAAGGACTCTATAAGGGATTAGAGGCAGAGATTGATGAAGGAGTTACAACAGCAACAAGAGTAATAACAAGAAAAGCATGTGAGAGAATATTTAAATTTGCATTTGAATTGGCAAGAGATAGGAAAAAACAAGGTAAAGAAGGAAAAGTAACATGTGCTCACAAGGCAAATGTTTTAAAAATAACAGATGGGTTGTTCAAGAAGGTATTCTATGAAGTAGCAGAGCAATATGATGATATTAAAGCAGAGGACTACTATATAGATGCAATGAACATGTATATCATAACAAAACCACAAACATTTGATGTAGTTGTTACATCCAACTTGTTTGGGGATATCTTATCAGATGGTGCAGCTGGAACTGTTGGGGGGCTTGGATTGGCTCCATCAGCAAACATTGGGGATGAACATGGATTGTTTGAGCCAGTTCACGGTTCTGCCCCAGATATTGCAGGAAAGGGAATAGCAAACCCAACAGCAACAATATTGAGTGGGGTCTTAATGCTTAGATACTTAAAAGAGTTCGAAGCTGCAGATAAAATAGAGAGGGCATTGGAGGAAGTTTTAGCAGAGGGATTAACAACTCCTGACTTGGGAGGTAACTTAACAACTTTCCAAATGGCAGAAGAAGTTGCAAAAAGAGTTGAAAAATACTAAATGACCAATTTATCTATTTTCATTCTATATTTTTTGTTAATGTTAATTTTTATTTTTTATTTATTATTTATTCTTTATTATTTTCAAAGATATTTTCTAAGATTCTCTTTAAAGTTACAACTATTGGTGTTGGGTTGTGGAATGCCCTAACAAAGTATGCTTCTACACCGTTCTCTTTTAATGTATTTACAAAGTCCTCTTTCATTTCTCTACCAAATACAATTCCTATGGTTTTTGCCTTGTATTTGTGCATGTAAGTTATTGTATAGCTAACCCCCGCATCGTTGTGGACAAAGCTGATAATATAATCTACATCAAACGCCTCCTTCAATCCCTCATCAATCTCTTGAAATCCAACATTTTTTATATATAACTTTTCTGGGTCTGCGGTTTCAACTAACTTCAATGCTGCAGGGTTTGCTGATACAAACACTTCACAACCTTTCTTCTTTAGCATATTTGTTAAATAAATAAATGATGGAACCAAAACTGGCGGCTCTGGACATCCGAGTAATACTAAAACTCTCATGATTTCACCAGAATTTTAATTTTGATAATATTCCTTTTTTATCTTTTTTATCTTCATTTTCTTTATTTTCTTTACTTTCTTTTTTATCTTTTTCTTCTTCAATTTTAACTTTCAAAACAAAAGTTCCATAGCACGGTTTTGTGTATGGTATTATTATGCAATCTTCCTCATAACCTACTGGAATTGGTGGGATTCCTATAAGCATAACCCCTTCAATAACCTCTTCACCGGGATTGACTTCTTTTATATTTTTACAATTCTCTCTTATGAATTTTGCACACTCCTTAAAAGAACCCCTAAACAAAATCTCGTAGTTATATTTATCTATGCAAGACATCAATTTCACCAATAACTGTTGTATATTACAGTGTTAAGTTTAATGTATTAAATAATTTTTGCCTAAATGAAATTTTATGAAGTCATTTAGAAATTATTTCAAAATTTAATTAAATAGAGATTAGTTTGAAATTGTAAGTAGTATATAAACAACTTCAAAAAATTCGCAAATAACTATAATTAATATACCATATATTAATATACCATTCTACATTCAAAATACTCAACACCCTTTTCTTTTAGTTTATTTATCAACTCATCTTCTTTATTTTCATTAACTAAAATTATGACGCACCCTCCTCCACCAGCTCCCGTTAATTTAGCCCCATAACCATAAGTTTTTCCAATCTCAACAACTTCATCCAATTTTGGCGTTGAAACCCCCAACCTTTTCAACAAATTGTGGTTTATGTACATTAACTCTCCAAAAATTTCTTTATCAAATGTAGTTTTTGAAGTATCAACGACTTTTTCAATTAATTTAAATATGTCGTCTCTATTTTTGTGGTTAGCGACCTCATTAACCAATTCAGCAGTTTTCTTTTTTCTCTCCTCACAATAACATATTAAAAACTTACAACTTTTGATGAAGTCTTTTAACCCTCCTTCTATTCTTCTGATAGTATTGTTTTCAATTTCTAAAAGTCCCTTATACGTTATTGTTGCTGTGTCTGTTACGCTTGCCTTTCCTTGGACTTCCTTCTCAACATGATAACCAATTGTGGCGATTTCATTGTCGTCCAAAGGACGCTCATAGAATGCCGATATGCCCTTTATTGTTGATATAGTTGTTGATGCAGAAGAGCCCAAACCACAACTTATCGGAATTTGGGAAGTTATGGTCAATTTAAATGGCTTTAAGTCCTTTAAATCTAAATTTTTATGTGAGAGTAAATAGAGAATGGTGTTCTTTATTGCACACAACACATACCTAAAGTCCCCGTATTCATTAACATTTAAGTTTAATATCTCCTCAATTGGAATTTTTAGGCTCTTTTTTAAATCTTTCAAATTGATGATTGTTGTATCACTTTCTTCTACTGTGCATGTTGTTTTTAAATCAATCGCCATCGATATTGCCCTATATCCATAAACCACAGCGTGCTCTCCAAATAAAATAACCTTTGCAGGACTCTCCACTACGACCATTTAATCACCTATGATGACCGTTCCCATAACATTCCCAATTAACGCATTGTATATATTACCCCTTTTGTTTCCATTGAAAATAATTGTTTTCACTCCCATCTTATATGCTTCCATAACCTTTAAATACATTCCACCAGTGACGTCTATCCCCTTAGAATCTTTTAGCATTTTTAAAACATCGTCTATGTTGCTTTTGTCAATCTTTTCAATAACATTCCCATTCTCATCCAAAACACCATCGACATCAGAGGCGTGTAAACTCAAATCAACATTTAACTTTTTGGTTAGATATGGCAAAATATGGTCTCCAGATAGGATTTTATAATTATCATCATCGTCCACAACAATATCTCCATGAACAACAGGAACTAAATCCCTTTTCAAAAGTTCTTTAATGGCACTTAAATCAAAAATTAAACTGTCCTTCTTAAAAACCACGAAGGAAGATGGCTGAATAGATACAGCAGGGATGTCATAAAAGTGGAGTGTATCAATAACTAAATTGTTGAATCTCCTCATTGCTTTTTGAATTTCCCAAAATCCCTTCTGCATATTGCAAAACTTCCCATCTCTTAGATACTTTTTTGCAACAGGATGTCCAAAAGAGCCACCACCATGAACAATTATTAAATTTAATTTTTCATTCTTTTCTTTATAGTATTCCATAGCATTCCTTATCTCTTCTCCAAACCTCTCTAAGTTGTCCCATTTAACTGAAAAAGGTGTATTCTTGTCAGATAAAATACTCCCTCCCAATTTTAAAATAATAAGCATATTCTCACCAAATTAACGTTAATTTAGTGCAAGGTCATAGCTTCAGACATTATTATATATACGGCAAAACTTTGTTTTGCCATTTATTTTTTAAAAGGACGATAAATCAATTGTAAAATTCCAAATAAAGGTTAATTACTTCATATAATTTAATGAAGAAGTAAAGGCAAACAACTATACTGTTTCTTTACATTCAAAAATCAAATTTTGTTGAGATAGGTAATCCCTTAGAAAATTCAATAACGCTAATATTGTGAATATTTTTGTCCAAGACTATAATTTTAATTAAGAGATTTTTATCGCTTTTTGTATTCTATTTTTTTAGCTTGATATTTAAGTTTTTTAATTATGCACCATACTGTTGGTAATTCATTAAAATTTCAACTTCCTATTTTTATACCAATCAAAAAATTCATACCTCAATTCCCATTACGTATTTAAATATTTATGAATGTTAATTGATTTTTTCATCTTTTTAATGATATTGCTTTGTTAATAATAAATTGGCATGAATTAACTTCATCGCCTTCTTAATATTGTAAAGCAATTAAAAAACACAAAACCTAATAACATTTAAAGAATTTTGATATAATTACATATTTATATGTTTGATGAGAACTACGGTTATGTTGTAAATAGATCCTTAAGTGAAATGATAATTAAAAATTTATGGTGGTAGAATGAGGTTTTTTAATAGAGAAAGAGAGATTAATGAAGTTTTGCATATTTTGAGTAGGGAGCCTGACGATATTTATTTTGTTTATGGTCCTATGAATTCTGGTAAAACAACTTTAATAAAGCATATTGTAGAAGATAAGCTTGGTTATGAGTATAAAGTATTTTATATTAATTTTAGGACTTATTTAATTTCAGAGAAGAGGGAGTTTATTGAGGCGATTTTTACTACAAAAAAGGGTGATTTGTTTGATAAGATAAAGGACAAGAATGAGGTTTTAAGGTTGATAACTAAGGGGGCTAAAGTTTTGACTGGAGTTCCCATTCCTGAAGTTGAATTTGATAAGTTATTTGATGAGAAGATAAATGATGCTTTTCAGTATTTGAATAATATGTTATTAACAGTTAAAAAGAATGGGAAAAAACCAATTTTAATATTGGATGAATTACAAATGATTAAAGATGTTGTTTTAAATGGGCAAAAATATTTATTAAAAGAATTGTTCCAATTTTTAGTTTCTTTAACAAAAGAACAACACTTATGTCATGTTTTTTGTCTAAGTTCTGATAGTTTGTTTATTGAGTATGTTTATAACACTGGAGATTTGGAAGGAAGGGTTAAATATCTATTAGTGGATGATTTTGATAAAGAAACTGCCTTAAAGTTTATGGATTTTTTATCGGAAGATATTTTAGGAAAGAAACTTCCTGATGAAGATAAGAAGTTAATATATTCTTATGTTGGTGGAAAATCAAAGGACATAAAATATGTTGTTGAAGAGAGTAGTTTTAAGAATTTAAATGAAGTTTTAGAGTATATGCTTAAAGATAAAACTTCTAAACTTAAAAAATTATTGGTTATGGTAAAAAATAATAGGTTTGAAAGGATTGATTATGAAAAGGTAGTAAATGCTTTGAGATTATTCAAAGAAAACTATGAGATTAATGAATATCAAATAGATGAGGATACAAAAGAATTTTTAATTGAAAGAAATGTTTTATTTTTAAATCCAATTGAGGAAAGTTTAAAACCACAGAGTTTTTTAATTTGGAATGCCATAAAGAGAGTATTATGAAGTTCAAAAAGAATTTCCTTAGCAAGAATTAATAGGTCAGATTTTTTATGACCCGTTATTTTTTATTTTTATCTCAAAACTTAAAATTTACCTTATTATATTTAAATTTTTAATTGTGCACCATTCTATATAAATAAATAACTTAAATAACTATTAAATAAATCGAAGGAAGAAAATTTTAAATAATGATGCTATATTTTATTCTTATTTTGGCATACCTTTAATTCACAATTTTTGGGGGTGAGGGAATGGTAAAGTTGGAGGCAATAAAAATCTTAGATAGGGATGGAGAAGTCATGTTCAGATGCCCAAGATGTGGAAAACTCTTTAGAAAAAGCAAAGATTACACAAAGCACGTGAATAAAGCTCACAGACACTTATTTGCAAAAGAAAATTAAGGAATTATTAAATTATTAAGGTTAAAAAAATCTACATTAAAATTATAAAAAGAAGTAAATAAAATAATAAAAACACAAAAACAACAATATCAATGGCTTTTAAAGCTTTGTATGATTTTTTAATGGTTATTTTCCCATTTCCCAACTTATAATGGTCTATTTTTTCCAATGTTATATTTAAGGCGTTTGCAAGTGTTGCCATTGTATAGCCAGAGTTTGGAGATGGCGTTTTATTCCCCTCCTTTAAAAAACCGTATATTGCCTTTTTTATGTCCCCATTATACAATGGAGCTGTTAAAATAAGCAAAATTCCAGCGAGTCGAGAAGGTATTAGATTAGCTAAATCATCCAATCTTGCAGCAACTTTTCCGTAGTAGCTGTATTTGCTGTTTTTATAGCCCATCATCGCATCCATGGTGTTTATTGCTCTATATACAAATGCCCCCGGCAAACCAAAAATAACTGCATAAAATAGAGGGGCGATAATGCTATCAGTTATATTTTCAGATGCACTCTCAATTGCAGCAGATAAAACATGCTCTTCATCCAATTTTGATGCATCCCTACTAACTATACACTGGACATATTTTCTTGCATTTTCTAAATCCCCATCTTTTAAATAATCTATTGGCTTTTTTGAAAATTCTAAGAGAGACCTATACCCAATGGTCGTTGATAAAATAACAGCATAAACAAAGTCTTTCAATATCTCATTTTCTATGGAATTTATTATCTTTTCAATAAGTATTGATATAACAAAAACAACAAAAATAACTGTAAAAACTACTAAGCTCCCAAAAACAAAATCTCTAAACTTATTTTTTGAATTTGAAGATGGAAAAGTTTTTTCAAGAAATGCTATTAACTTCCCTATCAAAACAGTTGGATGTATCTTTTCGGGAGGTTCTCCAAAAATCCTATCAATAACAACTACTAAAAATAAGATTAGAGGATTTAGCATAATTTCCCTCATTAAAAGAGAGTTTATTTTTAGAGTTTCCCGAGGGCTTCCAAGAATTTTTTAGTTTTTTCTTTTTTAACTTTGGAGTATTTTTCAATTTTGGAAATATCAACGTCTTTATCCTTTAAAATGTCTTTTATGCTTTCTATTGGAGCAATCTTTTTAAGGAGGTCTTCAACGTTTTTCTTTTTGAATTTGAATTCCTCCACTTTATCCCAATCATAAACCAAATATAGAACCAACCCACCAAGGTCTTTTAAAGGAATGTTGTATTTTGGTAATTCCTTCTCAAGTAAAAACTTCAAATCAAGTACCTTTGGGACGTCAATACCACTAACTTTCATCCATTTTAAATGGGCTTTTGAAGGTGTGGTCATTATTGATGGGAATAAATTTGAACGGGTTCTTTCATCAGGTGATTTATGCAAATAATACATAAATATATCCCTTGAAAGTTGCTCAGTTAAAATTTCGGTAGCAACTTTTTTGGATATTTCCTTTTCAGTATCTAATGCAATTTTAAGATCTTCTATTGGTCTTCCATTTCTGTATAATCCCTCTTTTTCTAATTTTTCTATGGTTTCCAATTCTCTAACTTTTTTCTCATCCAATACTCTCATGTCAAAAATCCCACCTTCATAGTCCTCCTCTTCTTCAACACCAACTATCTTTTTGTAGGTTTCGAGCATCTTTTTTTGTTCACCTGTTAGTAATTCATTAAGCTTATCCCTAATAACCTTCTCAATATCATCTTTATATGCATTTAAATACCCAACAGCTAAAACCCTCCTAACGTACTGGTCATCGATGAGTTTATTTTTTGAGTAGTTCCTCTTCATTGATGTTATTATTGCGTCTTTGTAGTGTTTTTTTATGTAATCTTCATAGTTTTCATCTTCTATCTTTATTCTTTTGAATTCTCTCTTCCCATCTTTAAAAACAATCAATGATAATGTTATTGAAGTGACTACACCTTTTCCTTGGGATTGTAATATATTTAACATTTCTTTATATGCGTTGATTAAGTATGGTGAGAGTCCCGTAATTGAGATTTTGTAGGAACCATCATAAGGTAGGTGTTGTATTATTTTTTTGTTACCAATATCCTCCAATAGATGTCCCAATGCTATTTTATGAGATACGACAGAATGCCTTATTCTCTCAAGAACTCCCTTCTTTTCATTAGCTATTCTTCTCAAATAGGAAGTATAATTCATAATTTCGTACAATTCATCACTATCAAATCCCTTCAATTTTCCTACATTTGTATATGGTGTATCAAATCCAAGTAACTCCATTTTTTCTTTTAATTCTTCTAAAATCTTTAAATTTTCCTCCAATTTTTTAGCATACTCTTCAATTACACTATCCTCTAACTTTTTTTTCAATAATTCTTCTATCTCAAATTTCAATCTTTTTAGGTTGTCTAAAAATTCATTGCTTTCCCTTATTAGTTCACTACTTTCCATAACAATCACAAAAGTTGTTAGATAATGGTATTTTTTAAAACAGTGACAATAAAAAAGCGGATCAGATTTAACTATTTAAATTTTCTTAAGAACTATAAATTAATGAATATTCAATCAAATAAATAATATTGTTAAAAATTTAAAAATCATTCGGCCACTTTTATAGTGTCTTTGACATACATTTTACAGATTACTCCATTCTCGGGATTTACATATTTTGGATATGAAATTTTTCCTCTAAGTTTTCCATGGATAATGTCATTAAATAACTCATACACATTTTTATATTTTCTGGTTGTGTATGCATATAACTTACAATCCCTAATAAAATATTTATCATATTTTCTTATAAACCTTTCAACCCTCTCTTTTTTAAAGATTGATGGGCCCTCTCTAAGCCTAACGTTTGGCAATTCATAAACCAAAAATTCCCATGATAAATAGCAAAACTCCTCATCGGCATGAACATCACACCTTAGAATAACAAACTCATTCTCCTCAATGATTTTATTTATACTCCTTTGAAGTTTTTCCATTTGTGGATATATAATATCGTCAACAATATCCTTATCCCTCTTTATCTTTAAAGTCAATAAGGCCCCATGTTCTCTATCTTCCAACTTTTGGTCAACGTGTTTATAGTAATCATAAAAGAATCCCTTCGAGGGGTTTTTTAAGAATAATGATGCATAGAATACAAATTTACAGAAGTTATCCTTACTCAAAGCAGCAGCAACGTTTCTATTTATATCTACTGGGTCATAAACAATTAGAGGGGCGTCAAATTTTCTGAATTTATAGTTTTTGTCTAAATTATAAATTTTGTATATATCTTCTAAGATTATCTTCTCCCCTATCTTCCAATCTTTTGCATTCTTTAAGACCTCGATAAAACCACCATAATGAATAACCAACAATTCACACAAATATCCAGAGAATCCCTTAGTTTTTAAGTCAGAACCGTAAATTCCAATACTCTTTAAAAATTTCTTGAATAATCTAACCTCATCACACAATCTTTCATTTTTTTCCAACTTCCTTTTTACAAATTCATTATGCAAAGGGGTCCTATCCACTGCAGAGATGATTTTTTCTCCCCAGTCTATCCTATAGCATGGGACAATGTCAAGGGAGTACTTGTCTATTACAGCAGAGGTGTAGGGGTGTTCTGCATACTCTGTCCAATATTCCCCACCCAATTCCTCTACAACCTTTTTTCCAACTTCTAAGCCAATTTCCTCTAAAACTTCTCTCTCCGTGTTTTTATCAAATACCAAAAAGATGTCAATATCATAGTTGTTCCTTAAATGTGTGTTTCTTGCCGTTGAACCAACTTGAACAACATCAATGATTACAGAGTATTTTGGATTCTGCTTGATAATCTCGTTAATTTTATTTATGATTTTACTTGACATTTCTTTTAGTTCTCTCTGCTCTTCTTCCGTTGGTTTTATGTCATCTAAGACCTCTTCTAAAATTTCATCAATGTTCATTCTTAGACCACCTACGCTTCATTATTGTTAATAGCTCTAAATTGTAAATACCTTTTTCTGAAATGAGTGCAAAAATTTTGTTTTTAATTTTATTAAAGTTTTGTTCTATGGATAGCAGCGCCTCTTAGTTTTTAATTTTTAATGTCGCTATTAATTTTTCTAATTTTATTTTCTTGCGTTTATAAAGGGGTTGGTGAATTTTGGTATTAGAAAATTGGGAAAAAGTATTACTAATTTTTTCAAATTAAACAAATTAAAATTGAGATTTTTGGAATATTTTAGTTGTTTATTGTTATTTATATTGCTTTAAGTTTGGATTGGCTTTAAATTGTGTAAAATCTCTACTAATTATTGATATTTATTGTCATGGTTGTGCATTGAATTTAAGAATAACTTGCACAATCTTTCTTGCTTTTATATAGGGTTTCAATAATCATGAGTAAGAAAAATAGGGTTAAAAAAGAAGATTTATATGGGGAATTTGGGCACAAAATAAGGATGAAGTTGAAGGGTTTGAATTGCCGTTTGAAACTGTTGTGTTTTATATGTGCATTTGTGATTACTAGTGATCAATAATGTATTAGAAAACTATATATACGATAATATGCATAACTGCTAATTGTGTTTAATCTTGTAAGTCTGTACGATTTCGGTTGGGAGTTTTTTATACTCCTGCCCAGATGCGGGAGTAAAATGGAGTCCCAAGAGGGCAGGGTTAAAACCATTGCATAGGCGGAGTTGGGGTTCTCCCGGAGCGAAGCGACGGGAACTTAAAAACCGTTAGGTTTTTATGTCCGTGGCTGGGGTGGAGGTCGATGATTTACTCTCCAATGAACCCAGAGGAGAGTTGAGGCCGATGTCACCCAAATATTATGGCAAAACTCTTCTACGAGTATAAAAATTCACTTACACTCACATCGGGAAGACCCCAATCCATTAAAACAAGTATAGAAATAGAATTTAACCAGAGATAAAATCACTTTGATATATGCTCTTCGACACAATCTATTAGCTCTTTTAAGTTGATATTTTTCACGACATCAGCAATAGGTAAATTTAACTTAGAACTTAGATGTTCTATTGTTCTTTTTGTCTCCTCATGTCCTAAATTTTTGCTGTTGAATGTAATTCCTATAACCTCTTTATCGCTTAGGAGTTCTATGATTTTGATATTCTTTTTTATTAGTTCTATATTGGTTTCTTTTGTAGCCAATATCACAAAATCTGGCTTTGAGCCCATTAAAATTGCCGTGCTTATAACTCCCCCTCCCCTACCTGTTCCAACCTCCAAAGCATCAGCAAGGATTCCAGTCTGGCTTGAAACAATAATGACATCTTTATCCATTAGATCTACCTTTTTTACTGCACCGAATATTGTTGGAGCTACATGGCAGGCTTCTATAACTTGTGGAATAACCATTTCATCTGCTCCACACAACAATGCATGTGGGTCAGTCCCAACAACACCAACACTATAACCTCTTTTTTCCAATTCTTTTTTAAGAATAAAGGATGTCGTAAATTTTCCACACTGTCTCCCAGTCCCCATTATGGTTATTACTTTACTTTTTATGCCTTTTAGCCCTTCCTCTGCAAATTTTCTCAATTCTTTAAATCTCTGTGGGTTTGAAGTGTCAAAAACCTCAACTCCATAACTATAAGCCAAATCCATTAAACTTTTAACATCATTAACACGGTAGAGTCGTGCCATGTTGTATATATTTTTTCCTTTTTCAATTTCGCTTGCTATAGATTCGGCCCAAATTTTCAAATCTTCTTTGTATAAAATCTCTTTTGTCCAGATAAATGTATCGTAATTCCTCTCATCAATAATAATATTACTAAATTTCTTAAGTCCATCTGAAACTTTGTTTTCATGAGATATTTTTGCTCTCTCTATCACAATCTCCCTTTCCCAAATTTTTGATAGATGATCCTAATAATAATGTTTATTTGGTTATAATTTATTGGTTATAATCTTATTGTTAGATTATAGTCCCAGACATTAATAAGTGGAAAATTACGGTGATTTATAATATTCAAAATCAAATTTTGTTGAAATAAATAAACTTTTATAGAAAATTTTGATGATGTTAATGTTCCAAATATTTTTGTTCGGAGGGCTGTATATTTACACATTACAAAAAGATTTCAGAATATTTATGTGGGTATATATAGCTTTTGCTTATTTTATACGCTAATTGATCAAATATGATTAATTTAGTTTCAAGTAATTTACTAAACCATAGTTCTCATCAAACATATAAATATGTAATTATATCAAAATTCTTTAAATGTTATGGGTTTTGTGTTTTTTATAGTCAGTGACAAAAGGTATTAAAATTAATCAAGGTAAAAATGACTACCTTCCATTAGGAAGGTAGTCAAATATTCCTTATTTAATTCAGAAAGTTTTGTCACTGACTATAATTACTTTACACAATATTAAGAAGGTGATGAAGTTAATTCATACATATAAATATCTAAATATGAAGAATTCCGCACACGATTATATATTTAGCGACTATCGGATAGAGCTTAGCTCGCATAAGTTTTATTAAACCCCCAATTCTTTAAATTTCAGATTTTTCTGTGATGTTATCACCTCCAACTATTTTTTGTGAGGTTTATTGTATAGCCCATAACAATGAATTTAAATATTTATCAATTTGATGGAAACTACAGTTTTTTTATTGTAGTCATTTAATTATAGTTTGTTATGATGCTCGGAGATACTGTACTGCATTTGCTGCACAACTTTTGGTTAAAAACCCAAGAAATTTTACCCAATAGGTGAGAAATTGAACCTACAGTATATAAGAGTAAATACACTAAAGATAAATCCAGAAACATTAAAAAATAGGTTGGAAAATAAAGGGGTTATGCTGAAAGAGACATTTTTACCTTATGCTTTTGAAGTCTTGGAATCCCCTTTTTCAGTAGGGGCAACACCAGAGTATCTGTTTGGATATTACTTTGTTCAAAGCATATCTTCAATGATACCGCCAATAGTTTTAAATCCTTCAAAGGATGATTTAGTTTTGGATATGTGTGCTGCTCCGGGAGGGAAAACAACACATTTAGCTCAACTTATGAATAACGAAGGGGCAATCATTGCCGTTGAAATAAAAAGTAGTAGGATGAAGAGTTTAAAGGCAAATATAAATAGGATGGGTATAGCAAATGTCATTATGCTGAATATGAATGTACTGCATTTAAAAGAGAAGGATTTAAAGTTTGATAAAATATTGTTGGATGCCCCATGCAGTGGAAATGTAATAAAAGACAAAAGCAGAAGTGTAACAAAAGAAGATATAATATATTGCTCAAATAGGCAGAAAGAACTTATTGACGCGGGAATTGATTTATTAAAAGAAGGGGGAGTTTTGGTTTATAGCACGTGTTCCGCTGAAGAGGAGGAAAACGAGGGGGTTATAGAATATATATTAAACAAGAGGGATGATGTTGAACTTTTACCTATTGAAAATAATTTTAAAGGGATAAATGTTATTGAAGGAGGGATAGAAGGGACTTTAAGAGTAATCCCCCCAAACGAACCATTCTTCATTGCAAAACTTATGAAAATTAAGGATTAATTATGTTATTTTTTTGGACTTTTTGGTTTTCTTGGAGCAACCATCATTTCACCCCCGCAGGTTCTAATATACCCTAAATTCGTGGGTATATAAAGAAATATTCAAAAAATCCAGCATCCCTTTTTGAAGTTTGTTTTAAAAAGGTGGGGTAGAATGCCAAAAAAAGTTCACGACAAATTAAAAATAATGGAAGATATACTCATTCTTGGTAAAAAAGGGGAAGAACTAACGATATATAATATCACAAAGAAACTCAATCAAAATATTAAAAACCTAAAATGTGTTGATATTGAAAAGCATTATATCAAAGAACAAACTATAAGTGATGCAATAAATGAACTAAAAAAATTGAATTGTTTAGAGATTAAGTCCATTGAAAAAACAAAAACGGGAAAAGAAAAAAAGATTTATAAATTAACAGAAAATTCCGAAAAGATTTTTGAAATTTATAAGAAAGATTATTCAAAAATACATAAAATTCTAAAAATTATGAGGTCTGATGAAATTTCTGATGATGAATTGGACATTATTATTTTTATATTAAAAAGATTATTAAGGTGATGCTTTGAGCGAAGATGTGATTGTTATTGATGGTAGTTATTTGGAGGGAGGAGGACAAATTGTTAGGACTTCTATTGCACTATCTGCAATAACACAAAAACCAGTGAAGATAATAAACATTAGGAAAAAAAGAAAAAATAAAGGGCTCTCTTATCAACATATTGCATGCGTAAAAGCAGTTAAAAAATTATGTAATGCAGATGTTGATGGGCTCTATGTTGGTTCAGAGGAATTAACATTTTATCCAAACAAAATATCCCCAAAAAGTTTTAAACTTGATATTGGAACCGCTGGGAGCATATCTTTGGTTATTCAGACACTTTTACCTATCTCTGCAGTTATAAAAAAGCCAACAACCATAACAATAACTGGTGGAACTGATGTTAAGAATGCTCCACCAATTGACTATATGAAAAATGTGGTTTTGAAAGTTTTAAGCTGTGTGGGAGTTGATGCAAATATAGAGGTTTTAAAGAGGGGATTTTATCCAGAAGGTGGAGGAGTTGTAAAATTAACATTAAAACCTTCAAAAATAAAAGAGATTGAATTAATTGAGCATAGCGAGGATAAAAAAGTAGAAGGTATTGCCTACGCTCAGAATTTAACTGATGATATTCCAAAAAGAATGAGAAAATCCTGCTCAGAATTGTTAATGAAGAACGGTTACCTCCCAAACATAAAACTTGAAAACTCAAAGGGTATATCAACTGGGGCAGGGATAGTTTTGTGGTGTGATACTGTTGGGGAAAGTTGTTTAGGGGAGAAAGGTTTAAGGTCAGAAATCGTTGGTAAAATGGCTGCTGAAAGGTTATTGGAGGAACTTAAAAGTGGAATGGCTTTAGATAAATACATGGGAGACCAAATAATACCATTCTTAGCGATGGGAAAAGGTAGAGTTGGAGTTTCAAAAATAACCAACCATACTCGCACTAACATCTATGTTGTGGAAAATTTCTTTGACGTTAAATTTGAGATTGAGGAATATAATGAAAATGGTTGCAACGGTCACATAATTAAAACAGAGGGGTAACTATGTTTAAGTATTTTGAAACTACCGCTGATATGGGAATTATTGCAGAGGGGAAGACCTTAGAGGAGGCATTTTCCAATGCTGCAAAGGGATTATTTAATCTTATGGTTGATATAGAGAAGGTTGAAAAAAAAGAAAAAAGAACAATTGAAGTATCTGCAGATAATTTGTGTGATTTGTTGTGTGATTTTTTAACTGAGCTTTTAATTTTGCATGATAGTGAGTTTTTGGTTTTTTCTGAATTTGATGTAAAAATAGACAAAGAAGAGGAAACTTATCATTTAAAATGCACAGCATACGGGGAAGAATTTGATAAGGAAAAGCACGAACCAAAAGAGGAAGTTAAGGCAATAACTTACCACAAAATGGAGGTTAAACAAGAAGGGGATAAGTGGGTAGTTAAATTCATTGTTGATCTATGACGGGGTCTGTCCAACGTGAACAATCATAGACAAATGCCCACGTTGGACTTGGATGTCATCGGCCTCAGTTCCCTCTGGGTTCATCGGGAACATATCATCGGTCTCCATCCCTGTCACGGACATAAAAACCTAACGGTTTTTAAGTTCCCGTCGCTTCGCTCCGGGAGAACCCCAGCTCCGCCCATAGGTTTAACACTCAGTAAAGTCCGCCTCCTTAGGTCTCCAGTATCCACCTTCATCAGAGGCATCATCCTTATATTTACATGTATATAAACGCATATATAAAAATTTCGAAAACGAAAATACATTAATGTCCACATTCGTCAATGAAAAATTAAACAGTTTCAAACGGCTCTCCGCCCTAAAGGGTGGTGCTTTCTTAGCGACAACCAAATGGTAAAATTTATGCTTCCATGGATAATATGTATGCTTGATTTGCCCAGTAATCTAAAATTTCTTTTATACTACCTTTGTTCTTTTTCATCCTTGCCATTTGTTTTAATATTTTAACAGTATTTTTCATCTCCTCCTCGGTCATAAACGGGGCTTTTAAAAGCATTTCTATGGCTTTTTTATCGATTTCGTCCATAATATCTCCCCTATCCTATGCTGCATTATTTATTATTATTTCTAAAATTAGTATTATCATATATATACTTTTCTATTTATGTTATTACCAAAACATGTTTTTGATACAAATGGTAATAATAGCAACCATATTATTTAAAGTTTTCCTTATTTTATATAAAGATTTCTTTATTTATGATATTCATACTCAGAATAAGCCCTAAATTAATGAAAAAATAAAGTATAAAGTGACAAAAACAAAATAAAAATGATAATTTTAATGCTATTCGAGATTATAAAGGCACAGTAGTTTGCAAAATTTTTGATACTCATTTTATAACTATAAAGAAATTCAATATTTACCTTTTTGATTTGGAATAACGCTAAACAACATAAAAATTATAGCCAGTGACAAAACTTTTTAAAATTGACTAAGGAATATCTGATTGTCTCTCATTAGGGAGACAACCATTTTTACCTTAAATATTATTTTAATATCTTCTGTCATTGACTATATAACACCAGACTAAATTCCAAAAAAATTCAATAACAAACATCTAAACACTTTTGAGGTGCAGATGATGGAAGAACTACAAAACTTAGAGGGGATTCCCAAAAAAATATACGAGGAAATAAGCAAAGATGCAGAAATAAAATCTCTCCTCAAAATGTCCAACATAATGGCTGTTAAAAGGATGGGCTTTAATGACCATGGGAAAACTCATGCAAAAATCGTGGCAAATAACGCTATAAAAATGCTCAAAATTCTATACAAAAATGGTATTAAACCAAGTTTTGTAAGAGATTATAATGGAACTTTTGAAGATTCTTTGGTTATTGTCCTACTCTCCGCATATTTGCATGACATTGGGAATGCAGTACATAGATTAAACCATCATTTCCATTCCACATACTTGGCAAGGCCAATCTTAGAGAGAATCCTAAAAAAATACTACAAAAACCCAACTCCAATTATAACTGAAACTCTCCACGCTATTTATTCCCACAATGAAGGGATAATGGGGCAGACAATTGAGGCAGGGGTTGTTGCAGTTGCAGATGGGACAGATATGACAGAAGGTAGGTCAAGAGTGCCGATATGCAAAGGATGTTATGATATCCACTCAGTTTCAGCAGCAGCAATAAAAGAGGTTATTATAAAAGAAGGAACAAAAAAACCTATACATATTGAGGTTATATTATCAAATGAAGCAGGAATATTCCAAATCCAAGAAATCTTAGGAGAAAAGATAAAATGGAGTGGAATTAAGGACTATGTTTCAGTATATGCAAAGGTTATAAAAGAAAAGCCAGTTTTCGAAGAGATAACGCTATAATCTATTTATGTTGTAATTATTTATTTTGCCTTTATTTTATTTTTTGTTTTTTAAGTAGTTTTCCCAATCTTTCATGAATCTCTCTATTCCAATGTCTGTTAATGGGTGTTTAAACATTTTATCCATTACATCAAATGGTATTGTTGCAATATCTGCTCCAATTCTTGCTGCCTCTAAAACATGCATTGGGTGTCTCACTGATGCAACAATAACCTCTGTTTTTATGTCGTAGTTTCTGTAGATTTTAACAACATCCTCAATCAACTTCATTCCAACATGCCCAATGTCATCTAACCTACCGACGAATGGGGATACATAAGTTGCTCCTGCCTTTGCTGCTATTAACGCTTGTAATGGGGAGAAAACCAATGTAACGTTTGTTTTTATTCCTTCTTTTGATAAGACATTTACTGCTTTCATTCCCTCTTTTGTCATTGGTATTTTTATAACAACATTATCTGCCAAACTTGCGAGTTCTCTTGCCTCTTTAATCATACCTTCCGCATCTAAGGAAACAACCTCAGCACTAACAGGACCATCAACAATTTCACAGATTTCTTTTATGACAGTGTGGAAGTCCTTACCTTCTTTCGCTATTAATGTTGGGTTTGTGGTAACTCCATCAACCAAACCTAACTCAACAAACTTCTTTATTTGCTCAACGTTTGCAGTGTCTAAGAAAAACTTCATCCTCTCACCTGTTTACTTTTATATTCAATAGTATTTTTTAATTATTTTTGATGCAATATATAGTTGTGTGCGAAATATATACGGCAAAACCCTTTGGGTTTTGCCATTAATTTTTAAACTTAATTTATAAACTTATAAAATTTTAAGTGGTCATTATTCCCTTTTAAATTTTTAAAATTAAGTGTTTAATACCATAAATTTTATTGAAGTTATGTTCAATTTCTAACGCACACAACTATAATAGAAAACAAAATCCCCTATATAAAATTTAAAATTATAATTCATTCATTTGAAATTTTTTATATTTATAGAATATCCTGCAAGTTCCCTCATCAGAAACCATGCAACTTCCAACTGGGTTTAAAGGAGTGCATACAGTTCCAAACAATTTACAGTCAGTTGGAAATTTCTCTCCCCTCAATATTTTATCGCAGATGCAACCTTTTGGTATTTTTTCCTTTATTGGAGGGATGTCCTCTACTTCAAATATGTCGAATTTTTTGTATTCCTCCTTTAATCCCAAACCACCATTTTTAATGACTGGAAATCCTCTCCATGGAATATCTATTGGTTCAAAAACTTCATTCATAATTTTTTGGGCCATTACATTACCTTTCTCTCTCACTACTCTTTTATATTCGTTCTCTACCTTTGCTTCTCTATTTATTATCTGCTTTAAAATCATAATTATTGCCATTAAAACATCTATCGGCTCAAATCCAGCAACTACCATTGGGGCATTGTATTTTTTACATGGCTCGTAGTAGGGCTTTAGCCCGGTTATTGTTGAAACATGCCCAGGGCAGATAAACCCATCTAAATTAACATTCCCTTCATTTAACAAAAATTCCATTACAGGTGGGGTTTGCCTATGGCAGTTTAAGATATAAAAGTTTATGTTGTCATTTTTATTTTTGAGGCCAATAAGTTCTGCTGCTGTTGTTGGAGCAGTTGTTTCAAATCCAATAGCAACAAAAACAACTTTATTACCTTCTTTTTTTGCTATTTTCACTGCATCATTTATACCATAAACAATCCTAACATCATATCCCTCTGATTGTGCTTCCATTAATGATTTCTCACTTCCTGGAACCCTATACATATCCCCCAATGTTGCTATTGTGTAGCCATTTTCTGCCAAATATATTGCAGTATCTATCTCTTTCTGCGTTGTGACACAAACAGGACATCCAGGACCGGGGATTACGGTTATGTTATCTGGCAAAACTTCCCTAATTCCATACTTACAAATTGTGTGCTCATGAGAACCGCAAACGTGCATTATCTTAACATCATCCACTTTTTGAGAAAGTTTGTTTATTGTCTCTATTGCCTTCCTTATCATCTGCTTATCGTTGATATTTATCATCCTTTCACCAAATTTTATTTTATGGCTACAAAAACCTGAAAGAGGTTTTCCTCGTTCAACTTTTTCTAAAAGTTTCATTTTAAATTTTTAATAACCTCTAACATCCCCTCGATGGTGTATTCTTTTGGTGTTAAGGCATTAAATCCAAATTTATTTATTTCTTTCTTTGTTACCGGACCTATTGCAACGATATATTGGTTTTTCAATAGTTCTTTGAGTTCATTATCTGCATTTTTAAAGAAATTCCTTGCAGTTAAGCCACTTGTAAATGTGAGGATTATCCTTTTATTTTTTTTACTCTCTTCTTTTATTATTTCCTTCAACTTTTCCACTTTTTCCTTTATATCTTTTGGCTCCTCTGAAGTATAAACAAAAAACAAATCTGCATTTAAATTATTCTTCAAAACATCTCTTGTTGATGGTGTTGTTGGAATTAAAAACCTCTCATCTCCATTAATCATTTTTCTTAATTCCTCCAATAACCCTTCAGCAGTATATTCTTTTGGAACCACATCTGGATATTTTCCAAAATACTTCTCAAATGCCTTAGCAGTTTTAATCCCAATTGCACCAATTTTCTTATTTTTGACTTTTTCTTTTTCTTTGTCATCTATTATATCATACAACCCCTTTACACCGCTTGGGGATGTGAAAAGAATCCAGTCATATTTGTCAACGTCAATCTTAACGTCCTTTTTATAAACCAACTCTAATGTTGGGATTAAAATTGGCTCAAAACCATTATCCTCCAATAACTTAGCAAAATAACTTGCCCTTTCCCTTGGTCTCGTTATTACTACCTTCATTTTATCACATTCATATTGGGTAATTCTATGCTAAGCCCTCTATATTCGAGATATACATAAACCTTGTCTCCATAATCGATAACACTATAGTCAATTAAATTTGGGTTATGCTTTTTGACATTGTCAAGATATGTCCTAATTATCTTAGCATTAATATTTTTCTTTTTTCTAAAAACCCACACATATTTGATTTCATTATTTTCAATTAATCCACCGATAACGCTATCTTTTCTATAAACAACAATATCCTTAAAGCTTTGAGGTATTAACGTAATTAGATCATTTGATGTAGGTTTCTCCAATTGGACATTACCTTTTATTACACAGCCATTATAATAGGTATAGTTATCAATCCTAACATATTTTAATGTAGATGCAAGGGGCATCTTTATTCCAAAAGATTTTCCGTCGCTACTAATATAAATTCCGTTGATAAATATTAAAAGGTCTTTATAGATTCCGTGTAAGTTATTCATATTATCCTTATTTGCTATAATCATATTGTGGTCGAGGTATATAAATTCACCAAATGGGGCATTTTCAATAACTTCATCTACGGACTCTGCACCCCCAATATTTTCATATAAATACCATCCAGCAATAACTACTGGTAGAACATTTATTAATACGAAAAATAGAATAAATTTCCTCAAAATCCCACCTTATTCTTTATACGGCAAAACCCTTTGGGTTTTGCCAACAAATTTTAGCCACAAAAACATAAAAGTTTTTTGGTGATGATATGGATATCAACATTGAAAAATTGGAGAAACTCTTAGAAGTTGGAACCTACGCAGATATAAGAATAAATCATGGGGAAAGCAACCACATAATTTTAAAAGATGGGAAGATAGATGAGATTTCATCTGGAGCAGGAGGAGGAGTTGCAGTTAGGGTTTTATATAAAAATGCATGGGGATTTGCTACTTCAAATGTTATTGATTTGAAAGAAATTGAGAACCTAATAAATAAGGCATATAAGATGGCTAAGGTTTCTAATGAATATACGGATAAAGAGGTTATTTTAAAAGAAGTTAAAGCGGTTGTTGATAAAGTTAAACCAAAGGCAAAAATAAATCCAAAAGATGTTAATATTGATGAAAAAAAGGAATTTGTTTTATTGGCACATGAGAATATGTTTGGGGATAAGGTAGTTAGCACTTCTGTCTCTTACTCAGATGCTGTTGGATATTCATTATTTATGAACAGTGAGGGAACAAGAATAGAATCCGAAAGAATGAGGACAATAATGTATCTAACGGCAGTTGCAAAGGATGGAACTTTGCAGTATGCATCTGAGAGGGTTGGTGGGGATGGATTTGAGGTTATAAAAAATGCAAACATTGAAAACATTGCAAAATCTGCAAAAGAGAGGGCAATAAGATTACTTTATGCAAAACCATGCCCAAAAGGAAAATTTAAAGTTATTCTTGACCCAGAATTGACAGGGGTATTTATCCATGAAGCAGTAGGGCACGCATCAGAGGCAGATTTGGTTTTACAGAATGACAGCGTCTTTAAGGACAAGATAGGAGAAAAAGTTGGAAGTGAATATGTAACCGTCATAGATAGTCCAGAAGTTGAAGGCTTTGGTTCATATAAGTATGATGATGAAGGTGTGAAGGGGAGAGAAACAATAATAATTGAAAATGGTATATTAAAGAACTTCCTTCACACAAGAGAGACTGCAGGAAGGTTGAATATGGAAGTTACAGGAAATGCGAGGGCAGAAGGGTTGAATAGACCAATTGTAAGGATGAGTAACACATTTATAAAACCGGGAGATTGGGACTTTGAGGAGTTGTTGGAGGACACAAAAGATGGAATATTCTTAAAAGGTTCAAGAGGGGGTCAAGTTGATACTGGAAAAGGATTGTTCCAATTTAGTGCAGTTGAAGCATTCTTAATTGAAAATGGGGAATTAACAACCCCTTTAAAAGATGCTGGGTTAAGTGGGGAGATATTGAATATATTATATAACGTAGATGCTGTAACAAAAGAATTTAAGTTGAGTGTTGGTTATTGTGGCAAGAATGGACAGAGTGTTCCTGTTGGAGATGGAGGGGGAAGTATAAGGACTATCGCAATATTATCCTAACCAATTTTTAATTCTCTTTTCTTGCTTCTTACGAACGAAGTGAGTAAGTCGTAAAAATTCCGAAGGAATTTTGAGATTATAAATGAGTTTGTGTTATTTTAAGTTTGAATTGGTTTTGGATTATATGAAATAAGTTTAATCATTGAGATTTGTTGGCGTGGTTGTGCATTGGATTTAAAAAGAACTTGCACAATTTTTCTTACTCTTATAAAGGTTTCAATAATTGGGCAGTAAGAAAATTCGGGTTGAAAAAAAATTTATATAGGAGTTTGGGCATAAAATAAGGATGAAGTTATAGGGTTTGAATACCTCATCCATTAAAACAAGGATGGAAACAATAGTGCTAAGGTTATAGAGTAAAAACCAATTCAAACTGTTTGAATTACTCATCCATTAAAACAAGGATGGAAACGTGCAAAGTGGTAGAAAATCCCTTTTACCCGTAGATTTATAAATATAGTGTGCATTGAATTTAAAAAGAACTTATACAATTTTGAAGAAGTGGATATGTTGGTAAGACTGCTAATAATTATATTGAAATTTTTAAGTCTATAAATAAATGAACGGCATACATTTTTATATACTAATAGAGATATAAGATAAATTAAAAAAACTAAAAATTAAAAATAAAAGAAAAAGAAAATTTAAGATTCATTTGGGGTGGTTATATGATAACGTGGTATGGACATGCATGCTTTAAAGTTGATAATGTCCTTATAGATCCATTTGTTCCAAATCCTCTCTGTGATATTCCATTTGATGAGATTATGGAAGGTGTAGATGTAATAGCGGTAACTCATGGGCATGGAGATCATTTAGGTAATGCAGAGAAACTTTCAAAAGAATACAATGTTCCTGTTGTGGCAAATCATGAGATTAGCGTTTATTTACAAGAATTGGGGGTTTGTGCAGAAGGCATGAATATTGGGGGGACTATTGTTATAAACAATGCAAAATTGACCATGGTTAAAGCGGAACATTCTTCAGATATTGCCCCCAACATCAGTGGAGGAGTTGCAGGAGGATTTATTGTAAATGATAGGGTTTACCATGCGGGAGACACTGGAGTGTTTAGTGATATGGAGTTGATTGGGGAAATTTATTCACCAAGTATTGCACTATTACCAATTGGTGGAAGATACACGATGGATATAAAAGAGGCTTTAATAGCTATTGAGTTACTCTATCCTGAAGTTGTTATTCCAATGCACTACAATACATTCCCATTAATAAAAGCAGACCCTAACGAATTCAAAAAATTAGCAGAGGGCTTGGGAGTTGAAGTTATAATTCCAAAAATAGGAGAGCCGATAGATCTCTAAAGTTTGGTTCCTTACCATTTGTCTGACTTTAACATATCCTTTATAAATTCAATTAAATCTAATGCATCATCCATTTTTTCAAGTTCTTTCATGCTAATTACTGCCAAATTTTTGTAGTGTCTTTCTTTTTTCTCCAAAATTAATAGTGAATATCCATCTAAGAGTTTTGATATTTCTCTGACCAATATTGCTCTTCTTCTTATGTCTTCATTTTCCTGCTCTCCAATGTTTGTTAATAGAATGTTGTGTTTTTCTTCATGTTTTTCTGCAACAGCATCAAAAGGAGCTCTTAAAGTTGGTATTAAGTTGAAACCCAATTCATTCAATATATTTAGTGCCTGTTTTTTATATTCCTCAATGTTGATTTCTTCGTCTGGAGGAAATGGAGGTCCTCTTTTCTGACTTTCGTTATCTTTTTGGACATTTACTGGTTCAAATAAATCTATACCTTTTGCCAATGGGACATCTAAATATTCTTCAATTCTCATAGCAACTTCTACTGATGGATTTGCCTTATTTTGCTCATATTTGTATATGGTTTTTCTTGAGACCCCTGATGCCTCAGCCAACTCTCCAACAGATACATTTAACCTCTCTCTTGCTCTTTTTAATGCCTCGCCATCAATTTTTACGAAGAATCCACCCCTATGCGCATACACTACGGGTGGGCTACCTTTCAGGTATTCCTCAAAGGTCTCAAATGTAACTGCTTTTATGTTGTATCTATCGTACACTACACCATGCTCCATCATAGCATTTCTCGTTCTTATTCCAATTATTATTGGAACTGCGGATAAGATGTTTGCTATTTTCAAGAGTTCTTTTGACTGTTCTTCACTTAAACTGTCAATATTTTTTAATATTTTTATCAACAATCTTACATATCCTCTGTTAGCGATGATATCAAAGCATGCTCTTCCTAAAGGTTGTGAGACATTAAAATTATGACTTCTTAATAAGTTGATGCATTCGGCTAATAATATTTCTCTCATCACAGTGATCACCTCCCGTCTCACACTAATCTATCTCATATATATTTTTTATGGTTATTGGGTATATAAACTTTATTGCATTTTTATTTCAATAAAACAACAACAAAATAATATGAAAAAATCTGAAAATTGAAACTAAAATTGCGATAATTAAAGTTAAGCAAAGATATAATTGTTCTGCATTAAATGATAGCCATCACCAACTTAAAATTTAAATTAGATGTTTGTTAAGTAGTACCAAATTGAAAATTTAAGTTTAGTTAGTTATTTATATAGCCGTTCTACAAATTACAGCACTGACTATAATCTCAAATTTTAAATTTTAGGTAATTTAACAAAATTTTAATTTAAATTAGAGTTATGCTAACTGTCATCTAATTGTAGAACGACTATATAACACTCATTCGCATAAAAACTATAAAATATCATAACGTTTTTTAGGTTGATGACTATGATTACAACAGTAGTAGGAAGTTATCCTGTCATAACAAAAAAGCCAGAGACAATTGTTGAGAAGATCAAGAATTTTTTGGGAATGTTTGATGAATATAAATATGCCATAGAAAAGGCAGTTATAGACCAATTATCTGCTGGGATTGATATCGTTAGTGATGGGCAAGTTAGGGGAGATATGGTTGAAATATTTGTGAATAATATGTATGGATTTGAGGGGAAAAGAGTCATTGGAAAAATTGAATATACAAAGCCAATAATACTGAATGACATAAAATATACCTTAAAAATACTCTCAAAACATGGCAACGGTAAGGGTGTAAAAGGCATTATAACAGGGCCGTGCACAATTGCCTCTTCTGTTAGGGTTGAAGGTTATTATTCAGATAACAAAGATGAGAAATTGATATACGATATAGCAGTGGCTTTGAAAAAGGAGGTCATGGCAATCCAAGATTATGTAAAGATGATTCAAATTGATGAACCAATATTATCCACAAAACTCTATGATTTGGATGTTGCAAGAAAGGCAATAAACTTAATAACAAAGGATATCAAGGTTCCTGTTGCACTGCATGTTTGTGGGGATGTTGTGGATATATTTGAGGACTTAAATGAATTTAATGTTGATATTCTTGACCATGAATTTGCCTCAAATAGAAAAAATCTTGAAGTTCTTGAAATTATTGAGAAAAAAGTGGGGTTTGGTTGTGTAAATACAAAATCAAAAAAAGTTGAAGATGTTAATGAAATCAAAGCGTTAATAGAGGAAGGTATAGAAATTTTAAAGAATAACGACAACTTAAAAAATAAGGATGTTAAGGAATTTATGCTCATAGACCCAGATTGTGGTATGAGGCTGTTGCCAATAGACATCGCATACAATAAATTAAAAAATATGGTTGCTGCGAGTAAATTAATCGGTTAAAAATTTTTTAGATAGTCAAGTTCTTTTTCTCTGTTATAGAATTTCATTTTATCACCCTCTTTATTGCATTCCAAACTAAATAACTCTGCGGTTTTAAAGTTCCTTTTTGTGGATTTAAGAATAAAATATTCCTTTTAATCAAAAACTCTCTAATTTTTTTATTTATTATTGTATCTTCAACTTCATAATTTTCTTTAAATATTCTCAATACATCAACGATTTTTTTATAAAACTCCTCATCTTCTTCTTTAACATCTTCTAAGAAATACTTTAACTTTTGAATTTCATCTCTAAGCATATGCTCTAAGATTTCTCTCAAATCTTTAAACTTGCTTTCTTCAACAACATACTTTATATCCTTTGGCTTGCCTCCTACATAAGAGTAAATTAACTCTCTATCCCCATCAGATAGAGTTTTATTTAATTTTTCTTTGGTTAAAAAGTCAATAAATTTTAGAGTAGTTTCTTTATCAAAATCATCCACTAAAAGATATTTAGCCCTTCCTTCTAACTCTCCAATGTTATAAACATACTCAATAAACAAACTATCAGAACTTAGGCAAAGACAATAGGCTATATGTCTCTCTTTTGTTAAAGAGACTAAAAATTGAAATAAACTTTTTAATAATGGTTTTTCACCGTTCATAACAATATCTTTAATCATCTGCAACTCATCTAAAATGAATACTGGTTGAACTCCCTTCTTATTCAAACTTATAAATAAGTCCCTAATAAACTTAAAAACCAATCTTCCTTTTTCTTTTTCTCCAAATAATTTATTCAATATTGGTTCTGGGACTTTTATTCCATAATAAAGATTTATAATATCGTTCACACTTTTTGTAAAGCTCTCTATATATGATTTCATTGTCTTTTCTTCTGAGTTTTCATCAATTTCAAACAGCGCTTCGACAAAATTATCCATTGAAAATATATCATATTCTCTAAAATTAACATAAAAGACAGCATATTTTTTATTGAATTTTTTTAATTCATTGTTTATTATGTGATTTATTAAAGCGGTCTTTCCACTATTTAATGGGCCATAAATAAAATAAATATCATCCGACTCTTTACTCAAAATGTGTAAGATTTCATTGATTTCTTTCTCTCTATTAAAAAATTTCATTTTATCACCAAATTATTATTTAAAGGGGCATCATCGAGTGTAGCAAGGTGATTAATACATCTCTCAATTATGAATTCTTTTTAAAATACCCCTCCCCTCTCAACTAACTCCTTCAATGTAGGCCATTTTTTATCCTTCTCAGATAAGATTGGCTCATCAATAGGCCATTCGATGCCAATATCTCTATCATTCCAAATAACTCCTTCCTCATAGTCAGGAGCATAAACATTATCCACTTTATAAATCACTTCAGCAACATCACTTAAAACACAAAATCCATGTGCAAAACCCCTCGGAATATACAATTGATACTTGTTATACTCTGATAAAATAACTCCAACCCACTTTCCAAATGTCGGAGAATTCCTCCTCAAATCAACAGCAACATCAAATATGACTCCTCTAATGCACCTAACAATCTTTGCTTGAGCATAAGGTTTCCTCTGAAAATGTAACCCCCTCAAAACCCCATATCTTGATTTGGAATGGTTATCTTGAATAAACTCACCTTTAATCCCCACCTTTTCAAAATCTTCCTTTTTATAAGTTTCCATGAAAAAGCCTCTCTCATCCCCAAATACCTTAGGCTTTATTAAGATTACATCAGGTATCTTAGTTTTTATAAACTCAAATGGCATAGATATCACCTTTAAGATTTTATAATCTCCATAATTGCATAAATCTTTTTACGCTTAATCAAAACATAATTCTTACATTGCACCAACCCGCAAAGCCTTTATATAGGTAATCTTGAATGAACATGAGCGCAATTTATAGTCAAGTGCATTATAATTTAAACTAAAACTGCAATAAATTTTTAAGATGTTATATCCCCCATATCAAAATTTTAAACTCTAACTATTGCTATTCAAAATTTAACGGCAAAACCTTTGGTTTTGCCAGATGTCTTCTGCACATGACTATAATTTTTTCTCTCTATTGTAAAAATGTAAAATTTTATTTTTTCCATATTATCTCATTTTTAAGTTTTTTAACTCCTTTAGAGCACTTCCAATATCCTTTAACTCAATCTTCAATAACTTCTCAACTTTTTTACTGTTCAAAGATGTATCTTTTGGTCTTTTTGCTTTCCATCCTAATTTAGAACTTTTAGTTGGTTTAATTAAACTTTTGTCAAATCCAAAGATTTCAGCAACTTTTAAAGCAAATTCATATCTACTTACTTTTTCTCCTCCACCAAAGTGTAGTAAGCCGTTAAAATCGTTCTCATAAATTTTAACGATCCCCTCAACTAACTCATTAACATAGGTTGGAGTATTCCATTGATCAATAACCGCATTTACAACTTCGTTATTTCTCAATTTTTCTAAAACCCACATAAAGAAGTTAGTTTTAACTGGGCTTATACAATAAGGTACAGAGATTCTAACAATAGAAATTAAGTCATAATCCAACTCACGCAACAACCTCTCTCCCTCTGCCTTTGTGTAGCCATAATAATTTATTGGATTTATCTCATCCTCCTCAACATAGTTCCCTTTTTCCCCATCAAAAACATAATCAGTTGATATATGGCATAGAGAACACGTAATTTCCTTACAAATTTCCCCAATATATTTTACACCCAACGCATTTATTTTATACGCCAAGTCCTTTTCTGTTTCACACAAATCAACATTAGTCATTGCAGCAGTATTTACAACAAAATCAGGATTTATCTTTTTAATAGTTTCTTTAATTTTATTTTCGTTAGTAATATCCACAAAATATTTTTCAACATCCCTAAAAAATCCCCTATCACTCCTCGTTATAATACAAACCTCATAATCATCCAATTCTAAATATTTTTTAACCAACTCATAACCAATCATTCCCAAGCCAATAACAGCAACTTTCTCCATAAAATCACCACTTTAACTTCCAAGGCGTAGGATGTAAAACCTTCTCATTAATCAATGGCTTCCACCACCACTTATTATTTAAATACCAATTGACAGTTTCCTTTAAACCCTCTTCAAAATTGTACTTAGGTCTCCATCCAAGTTCTTTTATTTTTGATGAATCAATACTATATCTAACATCATGCCCTGGTCTATCTTCAACAAACTCAATTAAATCATAAGGTTTTCTCATCAATTCTAAAATCATCTTAACAACTTCTATATTTTTCTTTTCTTGATTTGAAGCAATGTTATAAATCTCTCTTCTCTCTCCCCGTTCTAAAACTAACTCTATTCCACTACAATGATCTAATACATATAACCAATCCCTAACGTTATTTCCCTTTCCATATATTGGAACCTTTAAATCCATACTTGCCCTAATTATCGTTTTTGGAATCAACTTTTCAGGAAATTGATAAGGGCCGTAATTGTTTGAACATCTCGTTATCTTTGCATTTAAATTGTATGTTCTTGCCCACCCTAAAACAAGCATATCTCCCCCTGCTTTACTTGCAGAGTATGGGGAGGAGGGCATTAACCTATCTTTCTCACTAAATGAACCCTCCTTAATATCCCCATAAACCTCATCAGTACTAACATGAACAAAATTAACTTCTGGATTATACTTCCTAATTGCTTCTAATATAGTATAGACACCAATTATATTGCTTTCTATAAATGAATAGGGATTGGAAATGCTTCTATCAACATGGGTGTTATGAGCCACTACATTTCCAACACCAGCTACGAAATTGTGAGACCTTTCTACTTCCAAATCATAGACATATCCTTCATACTCAATTTCAATTATCTCTCTTTTGCCAGTGGAAACATTATAAAACAGTCTTGTCCTAATAGTATATGAAGTATAGTTCCCATCTCTTGGTTTGTTTATATAGTATGTATAATCAACACCCAACAATGCCAGAAGTAGACCCAGTCCCGCTGCCAGTTTTCTTGAAACTGTGGTGTATTCAGCGACCTTGTCTCTTTTCCATTGCCTGTACGTCCCATCCCCTTTTATGAGTGTCTCCCAAAATAATGTCTGGTATTTTTTATCCAGCCCATATATAAAATCTGGAAGTTTTTTCTCCGGAGCATTTTTACCACATAGATTTATACACATTTGATAAAATTCTTTGCTTTTCAACTCCAGCTGATAAACACCATCATTTCGTTTTGTAATTGAATATGAGCCATTCGAAATTAGTTTATAATCCTCAGCTAAGCTTTTTAACCAATTCTCATTACTGTTGGATATAACTACAGCGTATGAGCCATTTGCTTTGTTATATGTGGCATTTCCCTCTGAAATGTATGCTGCGAATAATCTTAAGAGTGCTTCTAATTTCTCCCCAGTATAGGTCTTATCAAGAGTTACTCTTAAATGACCATTCCCTTCAGCACGAATCTTAGTAGTATTTTTAAATTTGTGTTCATGGGGATAATAATTTACCCTCCTAATTACCAAAAGCTCCGGATTTGAATCTGCACTAACAAGATTTCCAAAAACATCATATACAGAGTGATTTGGAGTTACATAGATTTCTCCCCATTTTTGACGCAAACATAAGAGTTTTCCTTTATAATAATGTCGGATAACCTTTTTCAACGGAAACCATGCCCCATAGCCGTTATAAAATGACAATACTTTTATATTTTTTCCTGAAACATCAATTATTTCATGTTTCCCGTCTTTTATTACCTTATTAGTTTTGCTCAGTTGATCAAATAATTCACCAAATGTTACAAGATTTATTCTACCGTGCCTATGAATTGCTACAAATTCATCTTCTGCAACGCTTTCTGCTGCAAAATTTACAATAGCGTCCACTTCTTTAACCAACTTAGAAACTAACTCAAAATCTGTTATATCTCCTTTAACAAATGTATACTTCGAATCATCAACACCTTTCAAATTTTCCAAATTTGAACCATATCCAAGTTTATCTAAATTTATAACCTCCCAATCTTTATGCTTATCCAAAATGTATCTTATAAAATTGCTTCCTATAAAACCAGCCCCTCCAGTAACTAAAATTTTCATTTTTATCCCTCATTAGCTAATCTTTCTAAATACTTTCCATAATCAGTTTTCATTAATGGTTTGGCAAGCTCTAATAATTGCTCCTTACTTATCCATCCATTTCTATAGGCAATTTCTTCCAAGCAGCCAATCATTAACCCTTGCCTTCTCTCAATTGCAGCAACGAAGTTTGTTGCCTCTAAAAAACTTTCATGTGTTCCAGCATCAAACCATGCAATCCCTCTTGGTAAAAGCTTAACTTTTAGCTTTCTTTTCTTTAAGTATTCATTATTTACATCAGTTATCTCTAATTCTCCCCTCCAAGATGGTTTTACTTGCTTTGCAATCTCTATTACTTCATTATCATAGAAGTAAAGTCCAATCACCGCATAATTTGATGGCGGATTTTTTGGTTTTTCTATGATTGATTTTACATTTCCATTCTCATCAAACTCAATAACTCCATATCTTTCAGGGTCCTTAACATACTGTCCAAATATAATTCCTCCTCCTTTCTTTTCTAACTCTTCTTTTGCTTCAAGTAAAAATCCAGTTAATCCACTACCATATAAAATATTATCCCCCAATACCAGACATACATTATCATCACCAATAAACTCTTCTCCAATAATAAACGCCTCTGCCAACCCCTTAGGTTCTTTTTGTTCTTTATAATATAGCTCTATTCCAAATTTCTCCCCAGTACCTAAAAGTTTTTTAAATCTTGGCAGATCTTCAGGAGTTGAGATAATTAAAATTTCTCTAATTTTGGCGAGCATTAAAATTGACAATGGATAATAAACCATTGGTTTGTTATATATTGGCATTAGATGTTTGTTTCCAGCATAGGTTATAGGATACAACCTTGTTCCTGAGCCTCCTGCTAAGATTATACCCTTCACTGTAATCACCACACATTTATTTATTATTCTATAACTTAAATAAGGTTAAATATTTATAGAATTGGATAGCATATCTAAACTACTACGGTTATGTGTTATTTTTAACAGATATTTTTAGTTATTTTAATTTTTATCCTTTTTTATTTTCAAAATCATTTTTGAGGTGATAATCATGAACATAAAGGAGCATTATGTTAATAAATTCATGAAGTTAATAGAGAAAGAAAGAAAGTATGAAATGGACTTTCATAGAGAAGAAATTAAAAGACTTGGAGATAAAAGGGAAGAAGTTGGAAGAGCTATCTTGCATCTAAAAGGTAGAAAACTTAGAGAAGAACTTGGAAGCATCATTGTTAGATATGGAAGAAAAAAGCCATTCAAAAGGTTGGAAATATCAGTTGGGGATGTGGTCTTAATAAGTAAAGGAAATCCATTACATAGTGACTTATTTGGGAATGTTGTGGAGATTGGGAAGAATTTTATAGATATAGCGTTTGATGAAGCCCCACCAAAATGGGCATATAAAGACGTTAGAATTGATTTGTATGTGAATGACATAACCTTTAAAAGAATGAAAAAAGCACTCAACAAATTTAGGAATATTAACAACAAATTAGTCGGGATTATCTTGGGTATTGATGAACCAAGAATGGGAAAAGAAGTTAAAGTAAAGTTTTTTGACAAAAACTTAAATGAATCACAAAAAAATGCCGTAATAAATGCATTGAGAGCAAAAGACCTATATCTCATCCACGGCCCTCCAGGAACAGGGAAAACGAGGACAATAACAGAGGTTATAATACAAGAATGCATGAGGAAGAATAAAGTTTTGGCAACAGCAGATTCAAACATAGCAGCAGACAACATATTGAGCAACCTATCAAAATACACCAAATATATAAACATTGTAAGGATTGGTCATCCTACGAGAATTTCAAAAGAGTTGATAGAGCATTCCCTATTCTATAAAGTGGAAAAACATGAAAAATACAAAGCTATTAAAAAAATTAAAGAAGAAATGAGCAAATTAATGGACGAGAGAGATAAATACAAAAAACCCATTCCAAAGTGGAGAAGGGGAATGAGTGATGAAGAGATAGTCATATTCTCAAAATTAAATAAGGATGTTAGAGGAGTTCCAAGAGATGTCCTTAAAAGCATGGCAAAATGGATAAAAACAAATGAAAAAATAAAGAAATTAAGAGAGAAGATGAAGAAAATAGAGGAAGAAATAATAAAAGAAATTATAAGAAAGGCAGATGTTGTCATTGCCACAAATTCCATGGCTGGATGTGATTTTTTAGAGGGTTTTGAGTTTGATGTGTGCGTTATAGATGAAGGAAGTCAGTCAATGGAACCCTCTGCCTTAATTCCAATTGTAAAGTCAAAAAAACTTATAATGGCGGGAGATCACAAACAATTACCGCCAACAGTTTTAAGTGAGGATGAGGAGTTGAAAAAGACGCTATTTGAAAGATTAATAAAAACATATCCAAAGTTCTCAAGTATTTTGAAAATTCAATATAGAATGAATGAAAAGATCATGGAATTTCCAAATAAGGCATTCTATGATAACAAATTGAAAGCCCATGATTCTGTAAAATCACAAACAATACTTGATTTAATAAAGGGTGTTGAAATTGATGAGGAAGATAAATACATCATAAATGAAGAACCGGTTGTATTTATTGATGTTAAAGGAAAAGAAAAGAGGGATAAGGACTCAACTTCATACTACAATGAGGAGGAGGCTAAAGTTGTTGCAAAACTGGTAGAGACATTCAAAAAATACAATATCCCAGTTAGCGTAATAACTCCATACGATGCCCAAGTAAAATTAATATCAAATTTATGTGAAGACATAGAGGTTAGTACAGTAGATGGTTTCCAGGGAAAAGAGAACGAAGTTATTATAATTTCCTTTGTAAGAACTGAGAAATTTGGATTTTTGGAGGATTTGAGAAGGTTAAATGTCGCTATCACAAGAGCAAAAAGAAAACTTGTAATTGTTGGGTGTAAAGAACTATTAAGCCAAAATGAAACATATAAAGAATTGGTAAAATCAGCTAAACTAATTAAATTAAATGAATTTAAATTAAATGAAAGTGAAATAGTTCTAAAAAAAGCACAAAATTAAATTAAAATGAGAAAAAAATATGATGGTTTATTAAAAAATTTATTCTTCATCTTCTCTTTCTTTATTAATCAATTCCCTCTCTTTTTTCTTTTTCTCCAATTTTTCCCTATCAAGTGCAAAGTTTTCTTCAATCCTTATTACATGATCTGCTATATTTTGCAGTGCGGTTGAAAATCCTGGCTCAGCCCCTATAACAATAATCTTCTTACCTCTCTCCTTTGCCTTTCTAATTGCAGGCAAAAAATCAGCATCTCGCGTCATATATGCAATGGTATCAATATTATCATTAAAAATTAACTCTGTTCCATCAACAGCCATCTCAACATCGACATCTCCAGCAGAGATTCTTGGTTCAAAACCTTGATTAACAATAGCCTCTATCAACTTATCTGATGCATACTGGTTTAAATAAACCCTCCCAATAACAATAGTCCCAAACTCTTCCAATGCTTCTCTAATTTTATCCAAATCAATATTAAACTCCTTTCTTAGCATATTTGGCCCATCAATGAGAAGTGCTATTTTGTTCGAACCCTTTTTACGGGTTTTTATGTATAGTTTACTTTTCAAATCACCAAGTTTTTTCCACATGATCCCACCGTCCAATAACATGACAAACAAAAAATAAACATTATTTTATATTTTATAACAACAATTACAACAGAATTTAGAAAATATATATAACACAATAATATTAATGACTCTCTAAATATATAACCATTTATTAACTTAATATTTAATTTGGTGAAATAATGCTTTGCTTAAAACAAAGGAGTGTAAAAAATGCCTATGAAACATTGGTTCCTAAGATTTTAAAAGAAGGCCTTGAAATGACAACAGAAGATGGACAGAGATGCAAGGAGATAATGAACGTGATGATTGAAATAACTAACCCAAAAGATAAAAGCATCTCTCCAAAATATCCATTAGGTGAAAGAGCCGTTGAAAATTACACTCAACAATTATTATATGGCGCTAAAAATGAGTTCTCTTATGATTACCACAGCCGACTTTTTGATTATCCTAACGAAGACAATACAAAAAGAATAAATCAGATTCAGTACATAATTGACAAGTTAAAAGAACAGCCGAGTTCAAGAAGGTGCGTCGCTGTAACATGGAACCCATTTATTGACGTTAAAGTAAGTATGCAGGAGAGGGGATCAGTACCCTGCTTAAATCATTTACAGATAATTAGGAGGGGAGACCATATCTACATGACGGTTTTATTTAGGAGTAATGATATCTTATGTGCCTTTGTAGCAAATGCAATAGGTCTTATAACACTTGGTGAAATAATAGCAGAGGAAACAGGAACAGAGTTAAAAAAATATGTACATATTGCAAACTCTGCCCATATCTATGTGGATCGTGACAGGGATTACATTAAAAAATATTTTCCAGATTGTGTAGATTGCATAAAATGATCAATAAATAAACATTATAAAGAACAAGTTACCAACAAATTAAACGCTAATATTTAGTTGATATTTCAATTTAGCTATTATTATAAAAAAATAAATTAAATATCAATATTTTCTTTTCTTATAATGGAGCATATCATACAGAATCTATCATCTAAATCTTCTTTTGAAATCTTTCCCTTTTCAATGTCATCAACAATTTCTTTTACAAGTTCTTTCAATCTCTTCGAAGTTGTAGCTCCTCTTTTTTCACTTGTATACTGCGAAACTGCTGCTATTGTAACACCAAGAAGCTCTGCCACTTCTTTTTTAGCGTATCCTCTGTTTACGAGTTCTCTCGCAATCTCCCCTCTAATCATAGGGATAACTTTTGATGCTATGACCTCACATCTGGTTTTCATTATGAATCACCATAAAAACTGTGAACTCAAAAAATAATGTTATAAATACCATAATAGAAATAACTTAATAATTTGGAATTATTTTTTATTCAGCAATTTAAAATAACTTTTAAATGTTATTTATTTTTTACCCTCAATCTTTTCAGTAATCCTATTAACTATTTTTTTAAATTCTTCGCTTGCCTTGCAATCCAATAAAACCATTGGGATCCCTTTATCAGATGCTTCCCTCGCTTTAACATCTAACGGAATTCTCCCTAAAAACTCAGCGCCAAACTCTTTTGCCGCCTTTTCCCCACCACCTTTTCCAAACACATCAACAACTTTGTTACAGTGTGGACAGACAAATCCACTCATGTTTTCAATTATTCCCAAAATTGGAACATTTAACATTTTAGCCATTGTAATGGATTTTTTTGCATCCAAAACTGCCACATCTTCTGGAGTTGTTACAATTATAGCACCATCAATATCTGGTATTGACTGGAGAATAGTTAATTGCACATCACCACTTCCTGGTGGGGTATCAATAAGTAAGTAATCTAATTCTCCCCAAACTACATCACTTAAAAACTGCCTAACTGCACCACTAACTTTTGGTCCTCTCCAAACAACAGGAGTACTTTCACTTGGTAGGAAATATTCGATAGATATTGTCTTAATACCTTGTGGTGTGGTTATTGGGAATATTCCTGCAGGACTTGCCATTGGTTGTAACCCTTCAACTCCAAACATCTTTGGAATATTTGGGCCGTGGATGTCAGCATCCAAAACCCCAACTTTTTTACCCATCATGTTCAAAGCAGCTGCTAAGTTTACAGTTACTGTTGACTTTCCTACTCCACCTTTACCGCTTAGAATAACTATTTTATGCTTTATTTTACCCATGTTTTCTCTTATTCTTGCATTTTGTTGCTCTATTATTTTTTTGGTATCTGGACATGAGTTTTTTAGTGAGCATGTGTCGCATTTTCCATCACATTCAGACATAAAAATCACCCACCCCATGTTTTAATCCAAAGAAATAATAAAATACAAGGTAGGATATAAAACTATCAGTTATGAAAAACAGATTTAAATATATGAATCTAATAATTATAAATAATTATAAAAAATAAAAATTAAGGTTTAAGTTTTTCAAGAAACCTAAGTCCACACCTCCTTCCTCTGCCTCTTCCCAGTCCTCTTCCACCAGTGTCTATTCTATGAATAAAAATTCCATCAGCATTGCAATATGGACAAATATCTGGTTTTGGAACGCCATAAGGAACTTCAATGACATTTTTACATTTTGAACATAAGAATCTTTTCATTTCTATCCTACCTCAAATTATTTATTTTGTTTTTCTATCTCATTCAATCTCTTTTTTATTTCTGCAATTTCATCTTCGATAATTGCTTTTTCTTCTTCTAATTCTTTTAATCTATCTACTAAATAAGTTCTGTCTGTTGTTGAAGTTGCAATTGGTACCCTATACAAATCCCATGCATGAACTATTCTTCCACTCTCATCCTCATAATATGCATGAGGTCCCATTCCACATCTGCATGGGCCTATGTATCTATATCTTCCCCCAACAGTGCTTGGAATGTAGTGCCTCCAAAATCCTCTACCTCTTCCAAACCATCCTCTTCCAAACATACTCTCACCTCATTTTTTTCTAATATATCACATATGTGTAATATTATATAAAACTTTCTGTTTTGTTTATATCTGTGGCAATAAACAACACAACATAATGTAACATGATAAGAATTAATTGCAAAAACATAAATTTGAGGAAAAATATATAGTTTTTTGCAAAGGTTATTAAAATCAATATGGAAAATTTGAACACCTTCCTAAAGGAAGGCGTTCATAAATGCCTTAAATTATAATTAACATCAATAAAAATCCCATGGAGGGAAACTATGATAAGACATCCTGCAGTTGCGGGGGCTTTTTACCCTGCAGATCCTAACGAATTAATAGAAACAATTGAATATTGTTATTTGCACAATTTGGGGCCTAAAGAATTGCCATCAGAAGGAGGAATTTTTGAAAAACCTATAGGTTTGGTCTGCCCACATGCGGGGTACATCTATTCTGGTCCAATAGCAGCACATTCATACAATGCGTTATCTAAGAGGGTAGATGTTGAAGAGGAGATAACCGCCATAATATTGGGTCCTAACCACACTGGATTAGGTACTGGAGTAGCAACAATGAAGGGTATTTGGAAAACACCCCTTGGGGATTTAGAGATAGATGATGAATTTGCAGATAGATTATGGAAGGAATGCGATATAATGGACTTAGATGAAACGTCCCATTTACATGAGCATTCAATAGAGGTTCAACTTCCATTTTTGCAACATTTAAGCATGCTTAATATTGCAAAGTTTAAATTCGTGCCAATATCTATGCTACTTCAAGATTATGAAACTGCTGCTGATATTGGATATTTCATAGCAAAGATTGCAAAGGAGTTGAATAGGAGAGTTGTAATAATAGCATCCACTGACTTTACACACTATGAGCCCCAAGAAGTTGCAGCAAAAAAAGATGCAATAGCAATAAAGAATATATTAAACATGGATGAAGAAGGGCTTTATAGCGACGTGGTAAATTATAATATCAGCATGTGTGGTTGCGGCCCGGTTATGGCAATGATTAAAGCAATAAAACTACTCGGAGGAAAAGAGGCAAAATTACTTGCTTATGCAACATCAGGAGACATAACAAAAGATTACTCATCTGTTGTTGGTTATGCATCCATAATAATCGAATAAAATTAAAAATAATGTTTTTTTAATTATTTATCTAAAATCCTAACTTCAAATTCACAACAATCGTCACCTGATGCGTAACATTTAACCTCTACAACACGAACATCTTTATCAAGAATATTCTTTAGAACTCCTGCAAAGAATCCTGCTTCAAAACAGCAAATCTTTTTTCCAATATTTGGTAATCCAGCACAATTTGCACATTCATAAATCCTCAACCTTAGAGGTATTCCTTCAATAATCTCCAAAATCCCAAGTTTATATACTTCAAAAAACTCTATCAATTCCTCAAATGATTCTATGCCTGAATGCTCTCCAAAATATTTTCCTGCAGAATAGAGTTTTGAATTTCCAGTGATCCGTTCTGGTTATCCGCTACTTTTGAAACATACGAAACTGTGGTAGCGGATAACCTTCCACCCTCCCATCTTCATTGAGTGGCTTTCGGGGGGAACGGAAACTCCCCACATCTTCAAGGCTCTCAACAGTCTCCATTCGGGCTTAAGACCCCACATATCGGAGACTGTACTGTCATAAATAATTAATATTTCATGATATATAAAAATTACTCTACTCGAAAATACACAAACTTTGCGCTTGTTGCTATCTATGAAACAGCCCAAAAAAATTATTATTAATGCCCCTTTTTAAATTTTTTATATAGAAAAACTAAAAAATAAAGGTGAGAATGTGGGTGACTTTACATACTGCCTAATAAAAAATGCAGTTATAAACGGTAAGAAACAGGATTTGTTAATAGAAAAGAATACCATAAAAAAAATAGGAAACATTGAAAATAACGAAATTGACAAGGAAGAAACCAAAATCATAAATGCAGAGAACAAAATAGCAATTCCTGGGTTAATTAATACCCACACCCACATACCAATGACATTGTTTAGGGGAGTTGCTGATGATTTACCTTTAATGGAGTGGTTAAACAACTATATTTGGCCAATGGAGGCAAAATTAAATAAGGATATTGTCTATGCGGGAACACTGTTGGGATGCTTAGAGATGATTAAAAGTGGAACAACAACCTTCAATGACATGTACTTCTTTTTGGATGGGATTGCTAAAGCAGTTGATGAGATAGGAATTAGGGCTGTTCTTTCTTATGGGATGATAGATTTGTTTGATGAGGAGAAAAGAGAGAAAGAATTAAAAAATGCGGAAGAAAACATAAAAATGATTAAAAAATTAGACAATAATAGAATAAAGGTTGCATTAGGTCCCCATGCTCCATACACATGCTCAAAAGAACTTTTAATGGAAGTCCATGAGATGGCAAAAAAATACAACATCCCAATACACATACACATGAACGAAACCTTAGATGAGATAAAGATGGTTAAAGAAAAAACTGGCATGAGGCCTTTTGAATACTTAAATTCATTTGGATTTTTTGATGATGTTAATGTTATTGCGGCACACTGTGTTCATCTCTCAGATGAAGAGATTAAAATAATGAAAGAAAAGAACATCAACGTTTCTCACAACCCAATAAGTAACTTAAAATTAGCCTCTGGAATTGCTCCAGTTCCAAAACTCGTTGAAAATGGCATAAATGTAACCTTAGGAACTGATGGGTGTGGAAGTAACAACAACTTAAACTTATTTGAAGAGATAAAAATATCTTCCTTACTCCACAAAGGAACAACATTAAACCCAACCATAATAAATGCAAAGCAATCATTTGAATTTGCAACAAAAAATGGGGCAAAAGCATTAGGTTTAAAGTGTGGAGAGTTGAAAGAGGGTTATTTGGCAGATATTGTTTTAATTGATTTAAATAAACCTTTCCTAATACCAAAAGAGAATATCTATTCTCACTTAGTTTATTCATTCAATGGGAATGTCGATACTGTAATTATAGATGGAAATGTTGTTATGGAAAATGGAAAAATAGTAAATGTTGATGAAGAAGAAATTTATGAAAAAGCAGAGAAAGCATATTATAAGTTAATTAATTAATTTTGAGATACATCTTCTGAACTCCTCTTTTATTTTTTCTTCGGAGAAATAATTTTCATCTATATTTTCTTCATCGAGCTTTTTGTTCATTTCTTTTAAAAATTCTTTCCTTAATTTTGTAAGTTCTTTTGAAATTTCTTTAATTTTGGAAGGTTCTTGTTTTGATATAACCTCCCCCACAACTTTTCTTGTTATTTTGTCAATTTTGTCCATGATTTTTATTTTATTATTTTTAGCATCCTCATGATTTTCTTTATGGTCTTTATTGTTATCCACAACTTTAGGATTCTTCTTATTAATCCTATCATAATCTTTCACCAACTTAGCAATTTCCTCTATATTAATTTCTTTGGTCGTATCTATAACTATATGTGGTTCATCCCATTTATACTTCTCCCCGGGCTTATCGAATTTTTCAAACATCTTAATGATTACTTCATTTGGAATCTTTTCTCCTCTTTCAACATTCCTTTTCAGTAAGATTTCGAGTGGGGCATGCAAATAAATTATCATGTAATTTTTCTTATTTTTCTTGGCTATATTTATCAAGTCCCTCCTTTTTGAATTGTAGTAGTTTGTATCATCAACAATAACAGTGTATTTTTTTAATGCTTTATCTATCAAATCGTAGGTTGCTTCTTTTATGAATTCCTCATATTTTTCATTCCAAACTGGAAAACTTTCCCTTATCAAATCACTTCCTAAAACGATATTATCTATTCCCATTTTGTGAAGTTCTTTTGAAAGCTTCTTTGAAAATGTTGTCTTCCCCACCGAAGGTAGTCCAACTAAAATTATAAGCATTTTATCCACCCAAACATAAAAACAATTAAAAGTTCAAATAAATCCAAAATTAACAAAAAATAATAATAAAACATAATAATAAAACAACATATTTGTGTGATTTCTCATTTTGCATATTATTGTGTATTTTTATTTGGGAATCTTCTATATAAGCAGTTTGGATAACTTGTGCAACCTAAGAACTCTCCTTTTTTAGTTCTAACTACTCTCAACTTGCTTCCACACCAAGGACAGACGTTTTCATTAATCATCTTTCTAACCTCATCTACGAGGAAAACTCCTCTATTACACAACCTATTTGGATTATATCTAACAACATTTTCCTTTGTATCTACATAAACCAAATAATTTTTAAACAACTCTACGTTCTCTAAATTCACTATCAACTCATTTCCTTTAATAATAAACCCTGATGTTATTTCTAACTTTGTTTTTAATGGCAATAGCCAATAACCTTGCCCAGAAAACCTTAATAATCTTGTTGCATTTTTTATTTTACCAATCAACCAGTTGTAATCCCTATTTGCAATAAATAATGCACTTTCTTCAATGGTATCAAACATATTCCTATCTCTTGTAGTTTCTAAAACCTCTATAATATGTTCATCCCCACTCTTGTAACCATCTAACAACATTCTTTTAGTGATATTGACGAATTCATCTTTATCTACTTTAATACATAAGAGTAAGCCATTAAATGCGTTGGCAGCAACGTATTTTTCCTTTTCAATGATATCATGTCTGTCAAATTTGTAATAAACCCTTGCATTTATGAATCTGCTTCCGCTTGGGGAAATCCCTTTTTTTAATTCGTATTCCTTTTTATATGCATTTGTTACTCCGTAATAAAAAACAGGTTTTTTTCCATTTTTAATACCAATGATTGATATAAGCCCTTCTGGAACTTTCCAATTTTGGTTCCATGTTTTTTCACTTAGTTGTGTTGCATTAAAATGTATGTTCTTTGTCATAATCGAAAATAGTTCATCCAGCATAGCCCTACCTCCCAAATTTGTTTTATAAAACTAATTCCTTATTTTTCCTTATCCCACATGAAACTTCAAAATTGAATTAAAAAAATTAAAAACTTTGAGTTTTTATTACTCAAACTCACTATACTTGTTAGATTTTTTTCCAAAGGATAAGATTTATTTTAGGCAATTCCTAACGAAACTTTTCATAACTTTTCTGTTTTTCCTCAAAAGTGGCATTGTCACCTAACTTGGCAATAACCTAAATTTCTTATTTAAATGGCATTGGTAAATTCTCATCCTTACATTCAACAACCATTAAGTAAGGTTTTTTGTTTTTTAGATAGGACTTTACATTTTCTTCAATTTCATCAATACTCTCAATATATACATTATCTATTCCATAGGCATCTGCTATTTTATTGAAATCTGGGTTTCTTATGTCCCCAAATACATTGAGTTTGTTATTTTTCATAACAACCATTAAGATTTTTAAGTTATTCTCTGCTACAACACCCAGCTCTTGGATATTCATCTGAAATCCGCCATCTCCACTAATTAATACAACCTCTCTATCTATACCATAATCTAAGCATCCAAATTTAACTCCAATAGATGCAGGCAACCCAAATCCCATAGTTCCCATAGAATGGGAGGAGATAATAGTTTTTGGTAGAGAACATTTTTTTAACATGCAGGTAAAGACCGTATGGTTTCCAGCATCGGTTGTTATTATAGCATCATTTGGTAAATGGTCTATTATCTCTTTAATTTTTGATGAATAATCGCCCAGTTTATCCAATAGGGATTTTTTTGTTACATTTTCAATCCAAGGTTTATCGTTTATTTCCAAATTAAGAAGAATTTCTTTTAGTTCTCCAATGTTATTTGGATTTGGATTTATAGGAATGATTTTATTTAAAACTTCTTCTCTAACACTTTCAACGATTGTGTTATAAGATAAAGAGGAGCCAATTGAAAATATCAAATCTGCATCTAATAGAGCCTTGTTTGCTATTTCACTTCCTCTTCTACCAACTAAACCTAAGCATATATCATCATTCTCATCAATAACTCCTCTTGCTGGGAAGGTTGTTACAATTGGAATGTTTAACTCCTTTAAAATTTTCCCTATCTTTATTATTTCTTTATAACCCAGCTTTCCGTATATGCCCTGTCCTATTAATAATAGTGGTTTTTCAACATTTTTTATTTTTATATTGCATTTAAAATGATTTTGGTTCTTGTTTTCTATTTTTGTATTTTTTGCTGTATCACCAAAAACATCTCTTGGAATATTTATGTGAATGGGTTTTCTACTATTTAAGGTTTCATTAAATGCCCTCTCAAAGTAACCTATGTCGGAAGTTTCAACAAAATATCCTCTAAAAAAATTCAAAAATTCCATAGGTATTTCTTGGAAGTAATTTTTTCCTATATATTTTTTTTGGCATCTCCCAGTTATACACAAAACTGAAGAACTGTCTTTATATGCTGTTGCAATACCAGTAGTTAAATTTGTCGCCCCAGGTCCAGCAGTTGCCAAGCAAACGCCAACATAATTGGTTATTCGAGCATATCCATCTGCTGCATGTGCTGCTGCCTGCTCATGCCTAACCATTACATTTTTTATATCGTCATTTTCATTTAACGCTTTGTATAATGGGTAGATTTGCTCTCCTGGATAAGAGAAGACAGTTTTTATACTCTTATCTTTAAAAAAGTCTAATATTGCATCTGTAAATTTCATAGTATCACTTAACAACATCAATATACCCGTTTTTGGAATTTTTACACTTATTTTTAACATATAGAATTTGAAAGAAGTCAAAATTTTAGTTAAAATTTTTAAATAATACCTAATTTTAGGCATTAATTTTATTGGAATACATGACTATTTATAACACACGACTATAATGTTTGCTTTATTTATATTATTATCCCATTCTAAACCTTATTTGAAAATTATTGATTATAAATGAGTTTAAAAATTAATGGCAAAACCCAAAGGGTTTTGCCGTATATATTCCGCACACGGCTGTAAATAAACTCTTAAAAAATTTAATAACTTAATATCCAAAATTTTTATGGCAAAACAAGGTTTTGCCGTATATTATGTACGCATTTCAATCAGTAAGTTGTGAGTCTGTTAGAACTTATTATCACAAGTTAAAAGACATTTATCTTGACAGCTTCCCCACCTATAATCAAAAATCTATATATAATGTGAAAAATATAAAATAAAATATAGAAAAAATTAATTAAATAATAAAATAATCGTTTGGTGATATTATGGGAAGAATTTACGGAAGGGTGGAGGGGCCAGGAGACATAAGAAGAATTAATTGCATAATTAGAGATGAAATGCTTTCTATTGAGAGTGTTGAGCAATTAACTGAATTAAAAAAGAGGAGTGATTATTTATGCACTTTAACATACTCTCCATTCTGGAAGAAGAAATTTGGATTTTTAACTGAGGATTTGAGAAAAATTGCTATGGAGGAGAATGTTGCAACAACAAGAACAGCAAATTATATAGCAAGATATTATGATTGGGATAAAATCTACAATCCATGGGGAGAGGGGGAGGAGTTAGAGAGGGAACTTAAAGGCCTTCCAGAAGAGGTTATTAAAGAGGTTAGTGAGGGAGCTAAGCTTAAACTCTCTCCAGAAATCCTTGAGCAAATTAGAAAGATGTACTGCCAAGTTAGGAAGGCGATGGTGTTTGTTAAGAGTATTGATGAACTAACAAAATTAAAAGAGGCAACAGACTTCTTTTGTACATTAGTAAGAACAGAGGACTTTAAGGAGAGATTCAAGGATTATTTGGATAAGATATATGATATGATGGAGAAAGAAAATGAAAGAACGGTAAAACTTGCAAATATTGTATCTGTTGTAAATGGTTGGGATATTGAGTATGAGGTATGGAGTGGAGAAGAGATTGCACTTGAGGAGATGGTTGAGGAGTATTTGCAGAGATTGCTTGAGGAGGAAGAGAAGGCAGACAAATACATCCCATCAGAGGCAAAATATGGTAAAGGGATTACAAAGTGGATTACCTACTATCACCCATTAAAGAAAAGAGAATATTCAAAAAGAGTCTATTTCCCAGGGGATGCATTTGATATAAAAATAGAGGGGCCAGGGGAATTTGTTAATAGATTTGGAAGAAAAGTTTGGGGGGTTAAAATTACTTACAAAACAAGAATCGGCTCAAGAACAATAGAAAGGAATGGAATATCAATAAAAATCCCAGAAACAGTAGTTACAAGAACAAAAGTAATCTCATTACCAAAAGAGGCAGAAAATGTAAGATTGGTTGATGAAAAACCAGAAAGTGCATATCCTGTTGCTTAATTAACTTTTTTATTTATGAAGTTTTCAATAAATTGTTTTAACCAAATAATCAACTTTTCTGCACTTATGATCCTATTTGGCAAAACCCAAAGGGTTTTGCCGTATAATGGTGATAAGATGAAATTTTATAATAGGGAGAGAGAACTAAATTATTTAAAAACTTACTGTCAGTTAGAGCCGAACTCTATATTGTTTGTTTATGGGCCTAAATCATCAGGGAAATCAGCAGTAATGAGGAGGGTTATTAAAGAGTTAGAGGATAGTGATTTAATATTTTTCTACTATAACCTAAGAGAACATGCCACGCCAACAAAGGATGAGTTTTTAAATATTTTCTTTGAAAAGGGGGGCAAAAAATACATTAAAAACAATCTAATCATTGACATTAAGGTATGTAAGTTTGGAGTAGAAGAGGGGTGGAATGTTGATGATATAAAATTAAATGATGTGTTTAGGAAGATTAAAGAAAATATTAATACAGTAATCAAAGAAGGAAAGAAACCAGTTTTAATAATTGACGAATTGCAGAAATTAAAAAGTATTTATTTTAATGGAAATGGGGATAAGTCCTTACTGAACGAGTTATTCAATCTCTTTGTCTCATTAACTAAAATGGAACACTTATGCCATGTTATTTGCTTAACTTCTGATACTTTGTTTATAGAAGAGATATATCGAAACTCTACTTTAGAAAATACTTCTGAATACTACTTAATAGATTGGCTAAATAAAGATTGTATTAAGAATATATTAGAGGAAGAAGGATTTAATGAAGAGGAGATAAATTATGCCATAAATTATCTTTCTTTACCTTATGAGGTTTCCCAACTAATAAACAATAAAAAATTAGGCTTATCTGTTGAAGAAAGTATAAAGCAGTGGATAAATATTGAGAAGGATAAAATAAGATACATAATAAGAGAAAACCTAAATAAAAAAGATGAAATTTTAAAAGTTTTATCCAAGTTTAGAGATAATATTAAAATAAAAAATGAGGATATTGAGGATGAGTTATTTGAAACGCTAAAAATATTAATTGAGAATGAAATATTGTTTTATGATGTGATAAATGGTGTAATAAAGCCTACATCGGTAAAGAAGTGGTATGCTATAAAGGAGGTTTTGAAACCATAGGGGGCTACGCCAATTTTATTCCATAGGTGATAAAATGAAATTCTACAATAGAGAGAAAGAGTTGCAATATCTAAAAACCTATTGCCAATTAGAACCAAACTCTATACTCTTTGTTTATGGTCCTAAATCATCAGGAAAGACTACAGTAATGCTTAGAGTTATTGAAGAATTATCTGAGAGGGGGGATTTAGTATTTTTCTATTATGATTTAAGAAAATATGCAACTCCAACAAAGGAAGAGTTCTTAGAAATATTTTTCGAAAAAGGTGATAAAAAATACTTATTAAACAAGTTAGAAATTAACCTAAAAATATTCAAGTTGGGAGTTGAAGAGAATTTTGATTTTAATAACCTATCTCTAAATGATATCTTTGCTAAGATAAACGAAAGTATAAATGCAGTTGTTAAGGATAGAAAGAAACCAGTTTTAATAATAGACGAACTACAAAAATTAAAAAATATCTATTTTAATGGAGGGAAATCATTATTAAATGAGTTGTTTAATCTTTTTGTGCATTTGACTAAGGTTAGACATTTATGTCATGTTGTATGCTTAACTTCAGATACTCTATTTATAGAGGAGATTTATCAAAATTCCACATTGGAAAACACTTCAAAATACTATTTAATTGACTGGTTAAAAAAAGAAGATATTAAAAAAATTCTAAAAGAAGAAGGATTTAATGATAAAGAGATTAATTATTGCTTAAATTATCTATCTTTACCTTATGAAATAGTTGATTTAATTGAAAATAAAAAACTTGGTTTGTCTGTTGAAGAGACAATAAGACAGTGGATAAATATTGAAAAGGATAAAATTTTATATTTAATCGCAAATATTCCGGATGAACTAAATGAAAATAAAATAAATGAAATTTTAGGTAAATTTAAAAATAATATTAAAGTTAAAAATGAAGAAATTATTAAAAAAGAGTTTATAAATGAGTTTAAATTTTTAGTTAATAATGAGATACTATTCTATGATGTAATCAACGGCATAATAAAACCAACTTCAATAAAAACATGGCACTCTATAAGAGAGCTACTAAAATCATGAGGTCACCCACGTAACGTAACATTAGAGTGATAAAAATGTTAAGTAAATTATTAAGGTTTATCTCATATTTTAAAAAGTTTTGTCATAACAAATGACAAAAATTCTGCAAACGAATATGTAAGTTTATTCAATATTCTCCCCATGCGGACAGGTTTTTGGTTTGTTCATGAACGAATAGAGCCTTTCAACAGTCTCATCTGATACGACATGTTCAATTTTGCATGCCTCTTCATAAGCTTTGTCCAAATCCATCCCCAAAAAGTTCGTTAGGAAGGTCTCTATTATTCTATGTTTTCTTAATGTTTTTTTTGCTATTTTTTCACCTTCTTCACTTAAACTAATGCCAACATATGGCTCATAAATAATATAACCCTCTTTACTCATCTTTTTTGCCATGTCCGTTATGGCTGAGGGCTTAACATTCAGCAGTTTCGCAAGTTCTGTTGTTTTTATTGGTCTATTTTTATTCTTTGTAAATAAATAAATCTTCTCCAAGTAATCTTCCATGTTTGCAGATGGCATTATATCACCAAAAATTATATATATCAAAACCCAACTTAATTTAAGTGAGCTTAAATTATTTAAGGGTTTCTAATATGTAAAAATTTAACAGTGTTATATTTTTTAAAAAATATTTAAGTTCACTTAAATTATTTAAGTAATATTAATATAGATGGATGGGACAACATGAAATTAAATTCAATCAAAATCTTCCTTATAAACTTTTTACGTAAGTTTATGTGCTTAGGTTGCTATAATAAACATAAATGCTCCATGATTAAGAGGGGAAATAATGTCAAACAATCATAAAAAAATCGTAGCGTTAGTTGGACAACCGAACGTTGGAAAAAGCACCATATTTAATGAATTAACTGGAAGCAATCAATCTATAGGAAATTGGCCAGGAGTTACTGTTGAAAAAAAGGAAGGAATTTTAAAATATAAGGATAAAGAATATGTTGTAGTTGACCTACCGGGCATTTATTCATTAATGTCGAATTCAATAGACCAAAAAATAGCAAGGGACTTTTTGATAGAGAATGAGGATGCAATTATTTTAAACATAATTGACACTCCAAACATAAATAGAAATTTATATCTAACTTTGCAGTTAATTGAGATGGGAAAAAGTCCAATTTTATGTCTAAATTTAATTGATGAGGCTGAAAGATTTGGAGTTTTTGTTGATGAGGAAAAACTAAGCAAAAAATTAAACTTGCCCGTTATAAAAACATCTGGAAGGCATAAAATAGGTATAAAGGAGTTAAAGGAGGCAATATACAACTACAAGCCAAGAAAACCAAATGTAATAAAATATTCTCCAATATTAGAAGAATGCATAGAAAAAATTATTGAAAAATTGGATAATCTTCCAGAATCAGATAAATTTGCCAAACTTCCAAAAAGATGGATAGCTATATCATTGCTCGAAGGAGACCCAGAGGTTTTAGAAGCATTTAAGGATAACGAGGAATTTATGAATTATGTGGCAAAATTAAAGGAAAAAATTGAGAGTAAAATAAAACATGATATTGAAAGTTATATTGTTGAGGAAAGATATAGGGTTTGTGATGAGTTATTGAAGGATATAATCATTTCCACTGAGATTCATGATGATATTGATGTTATTGTAGTTCATCCAATTTATGGAACAATAATATTTGCATGTATTATGTATCTAATGTATAATTTTGTTTTTAGTGTTGGAGGGGTTTTTTCTGAGATAATAGCGGAGTTTTTTGGGTTTATTGGGGGAGTTTTATCAAATATCCTACCCCCATTATATAAGGGGTTTATTGTTGATGGTTTGTTGGCGGGAGTTGGGAGTGTTTTGGAATTTTACCCTCAAATTGTCTTAATCATGTTTTCCCTATCAATTTTAGAAGATTGTGGATATTTAGCAAGAGTTGCAGCGTTGATGCATTCGATAATGTCAAAATTTGGTTTGAGTGGGAAATCGTTTATCCCAATAATTTTAAGTTTTGGATGTAATGTCCCTGGCATAATGGCAACAAGAATAATCGAGAGTCCAAGGGATAGATTATTGACTGTATTGGTGGCTCCATTGGTGCCATGTTCAGCGAGATTTGTAGTTATTGGATTCTTAGCGGGGGCATTTTTTGCGTCATACAAGGCATTATTTACTCTATTAATAATATTAACAACAATGGGCTTGATGCTTTTGGTATCTTCTTTGCTTGGAAGAATACTGTTTAAAAGAGAAACTGAGCCGTTTATATTTGAACTCCCCCCATATAGAACACCAGATTGGAGGAATGTTTTAAAAATGACATGGGAGAGGAGTAAAGAATTCTTAATAAAAGCAGGGACCATAATTGCACTTGGTTCTTTAATATTCTACTATATCTTCAACTATCCAACCATAGAAGATAGTTATGCAATGGTTGTTGGGAAAATCCTTGAGCATATAACTCTACTAATGGGATTAGACTGGAGAGGAGCAATAGCATTAGTGTTTGGAATATTTGCAAAAGAGTTGGTGGTTTCTACATTGAGCATTGTATATGGAGATGTAACAAAATATATAACTCCACTGCAGGCGTTTGTTCTATGCTTAGTTTCGGTTATCTACATCCCATGTTTGGCAACAATTGCAGCCATTTATACAGAAACTAAGAGCATAAAATGGACGCTATTTGGGACATCCTACAACTTAATCCTTGCAACAACAATAGGAATTATTGTTTACCAACTTGGAAAATTACTTGGATTTTAGTATTGAAACTACCATGAATATGATGTTAAAAACTCGTTAATATTTATCAATTAATTTGAATATTTAGAACATTATCCATTAACTTTTTTAATAACAATTAGTATTATTAAAAACTGCCTTTGTATACGCATGGTGATTTTGATGATAATTTTTGGACTATTTGGTAAAACAGGTTGTGGAAAAACTGAGATTTTAAGGGAATTAAAAAAACACCATCCTGTTGTTGACATTGAGGAGTGTGCAAACACGCGAGGAAGCATATTGGGTGATTTATACCACCTAAAGCAAAGAAGTCAGGAAGAATTTGAAAAAGAGTTGTATAAGCAAATAAAAAAAGCGGAGGAGAAAGGATACTGCGTTGTTGAATATGAAGGTAGAAAGATAGGAGGTGTAAAAAAATTAAAAATTCCAGAGTTGTTCGCCAATTTGAACAATTACACCTACAAAATATTGGTAGATTGTCCTTATGAATGTCAAATAAACAGATTATTAAACCAATATCTTCCAAAAAATGAACATGAAAAGAGAATTTTAATTTCTAAGTTTGAATTGTTGAGAAATTCATTAAAAAGGGAAGAAATTTTAAGAACTATTGATAAAATCATTGAACTAATTGAAAAGGATGAATATTACAACGCTGCCCTTTTAATAGAGGAAAAACTTTACAGAGAACACTACATGAGGGTAATAAAAAAAATACAGCCAGATTTGATTGTTTATAATGAAGATTTAGACAAATCTGTCAAAATTGTTGATGAATTTATAAAATCAAAATTAAAACACGTTGATAGGTGAGAACGTGGATGAGGAAATCTTGGCAAGGTTATTAACTTTTAAAGATGATGTTGTTCTATCTATTATTTTAAATGATGGTAGGAAGATGATAACGGATGGTAAAAAAATCCTTGCTGGGAAAGTTAGTGGGGAGTTGGCATCTTTTATTTTAAACAAATCAAAAGAAGTCCTTGAAAACAAAAAAATAGAAGTCGTTGAATTTAATAATTATAAAATTTACTTTGAGCCAATAGACATCAAAAACTATCTGAATTCAGTTGGGAAGGAATTAACTGATGATTTAATAACAGTAAGTGATTTAGAGGAATTAATGAAGAAAGATGAAGTTATTATTGTTGATGTGAGGTCTCCAAGGGAATATAAAGAAAGAACAATACCAAATGCCATAAATATTCCTCTATTCTTAGATGAGGAGCATGAACTCATTGGAAAAATTTACAAACATGAAGGAAAAGACAAAGCAATGGAGGTTGCAGCAAAGATTATTGAGGAAGGTATTAGGAGAATTATGAGAGAAGTAACCAAATTAGATAGAAATAAAACAATTGTTGTATTTTGTGCAAGGGGTGGAATGAGAAGCCAATCCATCGCCTTAATATTAAAACTTTTAGGATTTAGAGTTAAGAGATTGATTGGAGGATTTAAAGCATATAAACATATTAAATAAACATTAATTGGGGTGGTGCATAATTGATACATCTAAATTTATATTCTAACGTCTTTAATCCTTATTAGGGGATAATTTAGAGTTTTTAAGTTGTAAATTGCTAATATTTGTGCGGTTATAACCGATAACATACAGAAAACGTATTTTTTCTTAAAACCTTTTACATTTGTCCAGAATCTATTCATAATCTGGTTTTTTATAATACTTCTTTAAATATCTCACTAATTCCCTCGTATAATATAATCCTTTTAAAACCCCATAAGCTAATAATCTCAACTTCAATACTAAATCATAACCCTTAGGTCCCCTACGTTTTGGTTGTTCGATTTTATCAGTAAGATATTTATCTATCAAAGTTATAACTATCTTAACGGCGTCCATGGGTATTCACCATTCGATTTTTATCACTTTTTGTATTCTATTTTTGACTCACCATATTTAAATTTTTTAATTATGCACCACCCTCAGATCTAAAGAAATAAAAAATCTGAATATAAACCCCTTTGTTTCTATAACATTAATTGATGGATTGTCTGGATTAGAAGAACCTGCTATGAGAGGAATACTGTCTGTTTTAGGGAGAAATATTAGGATAGTTGGAGGTTCAACAGGAGATGATTTAAAATTTAATATGACATATCAATATGCTGATGGAGTTTACAATAATGCTGTCATTAACACAATAGTAGCTGGTTTAAAGATGGGCACAGGAATGGGTCATCCATATAAACCAACTGATAAAGGAGCTGTTGTTACTAAAGCAAAAGATAGAACAATTTATGAGTTAAATAATAGACCTGCTGCTGAAGTATTAAAAGAACTTTTAGATGTTGATTCACTAACCCCTGAAATTCTATCTGAAAACCCTTTTGGTTTAAGAAGTTCTGATATTTATGGGGATTATATTATAAAAAGTGCTATGCGTGAAAATCCCGATGGAAGTATTAGCTTATACTCAGAAATTTATGAAGGTAGCTATTTATCTATAATGGAAACTGATAGAGAGACAGCTATAGAAAGTTTTAAGAAAGCAATAATGATGGCTATTAATGATGCAAATATAGAAAAAGAGGATGTGGGGGCTATTGTTATATTTAACTGCATTTTAAGACACTTTTTAAAAGAAAAATTAAAAATAAATGATGTAGATATTATTAAAGAAGTTGTTGGTGATGTTCCTGTTATAGGGTTTAATACTTATGGTGAGCAAGGATCTACAAGAGGTGGGGCTATAGGGCATTATAATCAAACTTCTACTATCTTGGTTATTAGTAAAAAAGCCATTTCTCAATAACTTTGTTGTATCCTGAAATTATTTCGTTGTTCATGTTCATGTTATCACCCCTTTATTACACTTGGTATTTTCGAAGTATACTTCGTATGGGGTTTTAAAACTTAATGAGCGGTGTGGTTTTATTTGGTTGTGCCATTCAACGAATTCTTTCAGGTTGTCGCTTGCGTAGCAAGCGAGCAACGAAAACCGAAGGTTTTCGTCTAATTGAACTTGTCCAGTCGATATTCAACTTCCCTATTTATTCTTTCAACTTTTCCTATCGTTTGAGGGTGTCTGATTGAGGTTTTTATATGCAAAATTTCCCTTTCCATTAGAAACTTCTGAAATCTCGAGATTCCACCCCTTGCAGGGACGAATTGGGTTCCATTGTCAGTTAATATCTTTTTCGGCGTTCCATGCTTTTCAAAGCATTCTTCTAAAGCCGAGATAACAACGTCGGTTGTAGCTTCTTCGTAAATTCCAGCGTGTAGGATGAATCTACTGTGATCATCAATTATTAACAGGAGATTATATCTAACTCCATCCACATCTACGATTTTAGAATCCATCTGCCACATTTCGTTAGGTTTTGAAGCGCTGAATCGCTTTGGCTTTTCGCTTGCGTAGCAAGCGAGCAACGAAAACCGAAGGTTTTCGTCTAATTCTTTCTTTTCTTCTTTCCCTTCTGGATAAGGTCGAACTCCTTCAGTATAGTATATATACGATTATGAGGAATATGTATATTGTGCTTACTCTCTATGTATTTCTCTAAATGCACTGCACTGGTTCCTTTATACTCCTCAACTGCTTTAAGAACTAAATCAATCTCTTCCTTCGATATTTTCTTTGGCTTTCTACCCCTACGCTTTATCTTTGGAATTTCTCCGGTCTCTCTATATTCTTTCCATATTTGCTGAACTCTACGGGGAGTTACTCCAACTTTCTTAGCTATACGGCTGGTTTCAAAGCCCTTTTCTTTCCATCTAATGATTTTCCTAATCATTTTATCGTTAAGTTTTGCCCCCTTCATATTATTCTTATTATTAACATTCCTCTTTTTATTACCTACTGATGCGAAATAATTTTGGGATACAACAGTTAAATATAACTATGTCTGACATTTTAAATTATAGATTGTCAGTCTGTAGAGATTATGCAAAACTAACAGCAGCTCTCTTACTAAATCTTTATCCAGAAAATAAAATTTACTTTTTCGAATTTTTTGGATATCTTGGACATGTAGCAACAGGAATAGAAATAAATGGAAAAACATACATTCTTGATCAAAAACTACCTATATTGGATGAACAAGCTTGGTTAATTAAGCAGAACATAAAAGAAGCAACAAAACTAATTTTAATGGAAAGAAATGGAGAATTTTTTGTTGAGAAAGTGGGAGAAATAAAAAGAAAAAAAGATAAGAGTTCAAATATTAAATTTAAATTAAAGAATATAATACCAGAATTGGTTGAAGTAATTAGTAAAGCAATGAAAGAAAATAAAAAAACAGTTTCTTTTAAGTTAGAAAATTGGGGCAAAATATACAATATTGAAGATCAACTTATTAAAGAATCTCTTATAAGATTTTTCAAACTACATCTATCTAATGAGTTGGTTAGTAATTTTTCAAAAATAAAAGATATTAATATAATAAAGCAAGGAGACAATTTAGTTTTAAAAGTTGAGCTTAAGGGGGTTAAATATTTAGTGGGTCTTGACGGTTAATTTATATCTCAACAATTAACCTATAGTCTTCCTCTGGTATTTCTCTCATTGCCTTTCCCATTATATGACCACTCCACTTCTTTTTGTTGGTGATAAATTTAAGTTTTGGAATCAAATCTTTAAAATTAACTGGTGGTTCAAAAACTTTAACTTCTTTTAATTTAACCCTCCAAGGGAATTTTTCATTTGGATTTCTTGGAGTTGGCTTGAAAACTTTTGTAGAATCTTTATACACCTCTGAAACAACTTCATAAACTCCTCTTATATATGGCGGTTTGTAATCCTTCCCACTCCTCTGAATTTCATAAATAATTAGTTTATCTCCCACTTTAACCTTATTTATTGTGTTTTTATGCCTTTCAGCAACTCCCCAAATCTTTTTATCTTTTATAATTTTCCAGTTGTCTTCATTTGTTATGCAGAGCCAGTATGTCATTATCTCACCTAAAAATTTATTTCTATTTTCATTAGATTTTAAAAATTCTAATCTTTTTCAAAAATTAACTAATATTCCTTATACTTAAATAATACTCTACAAACTCTTCTTGTTCCTGTGTTTCAACAGCACACTCACAATAACGCTCTCTAACATACTCTATTGGATTTTCAACCCCATTTAACCCAGTCCAAACTGCTAAAACAGTTCCAGTTCTTCCATGCCCACCAATACAAGAAACAACAACTTCCCTCTCCTTAGAAACATGATATTTTATAAAATCAACAATCAAATCCATATCCTCAACAGTTGGAATGCCATAATCCTCAATTGGCACATATAAGGTTGGAATTCTCATCGGATATTCAATAATTTCACACCACCTCATCAACCATAACTCATCCAATATTACAAACCCCCCAATTTTATCTTTTAAATGAAATGGAAAATAAGGAAAACTTGCAGGTCTTACTCCAAAAATACTAACTTCCCCATTATGCCTACACTTGCCCATAATAATCACCATTTTTGTATGAGTAGTTTTCCAAAATCTCCAAAATTTACTTAATTCAAATTTGGTTTTATTTCTATCCAACCATCATTTAAAATTTTAAGTATGGCATTTTTCAAAAGTTTAATACATTTCTATGTTCTAAATAATGTGTTTTTATTTTTAATTATTTTATCAAATAATAGGGAATTTGTTTTATCTTAAATTCTGTTTTTAAAGGATACTCTTTTTTATCGGTTTTAAACCCCTTTTCTGAGATAACTAACATTGGTAATGACAACTTAAAATGTTCTCTTTTAATGAATTTTTCTAAATCTTCTAATGCAGAGTTAAGCCCAACTTTTTCTACTTCAATAGGTATTGGTATCTCAATGTCAAAATCTCTTGAGAAAATGTTTAATTTTAATTTTAAAATTAGAACAATATCAGGGGAATCTATTTGTCTGTAGTTTTGAAAAATATCAATGTCTTTGACCTCAACTTTAATTTCTTCATTCTTCTTTTTTTCCAGTAACTTTTCATAAAATTCATCTTCAGAAATCATAAATTTAAAACCTCCTTTATGAGTGGTTTCAGGTAAATAACGAAATTTTTTAATGTTTTTTCATTTACATTAAAATCATTTAATTCTCCTTTTAAAAATTTAATTATTTCCTCAAAATCAGTTCCTATTTTTTCTTGAAGTTCTTTTTTGTAAGTTTTAAGTTTTTCTTCTATTTCATAATAATTATCTGGGATACTTTCCTGTCTATCTAAGATTTTTTGGTAATGTTCAATATCTTTTTTCATTTTTTCGTATTTGGATTTTATTTGATTAAATTCATCTAAAAATCTATCAACATCTTTAAAGTGCATTTTTGAAATATTGTAATTTATACCTTCTAAATATTTGATTGCGTTATAAATATTTTCAATTCGCTCATCCTCAATTGTGATTACCTGATGTTTGGTTTTTGTTTGGAGAGGGTTTATTTATAGACCCATTTATATATCTCAACCCTGCAACTATAAATAAATATACCCCTTATACATTAGGTAATCTTGAATGAACATGAGCGTCCCCATTTTTAGATGACTTCTTTTATAGCATACCATTTTTTTATCGACGTTGGTTTTATAATACCATTAACAACATCATAAAACAAAATTTCATTTTTTATTAGGAATTTAACATCTTCAAAGATTTCATCTTCAAAATCATCAATATTTACTTTAATTTTTTCCTTAAATTTACTTAAAACTTTTAACAGATTCTCTTTTCTTTCTTTATTTGATTTTAGTAGATAAACTAACCTATCTTTCTCAATATTTATCCACTGTCTTATTGTCTCTTCAACAGACAAACCAAGTTTTTTATTTTCAATTAAATCAACTATTTCATAAGGTAAAGATAGATAATTTAAGCAATAATTAATCTCTTTATCATTAAATCCTTCTTCTTTTAGAATTTTTTTAATATCTTCTTTTTTTAACCAGTCAATTAAATAGTATTTTGAAGTGTTTTCCAATGTGGAATTTTGATAAATCTCCTCTATAAATAGAGTATCTGAAGTTAAGCATACAACATGACATAAATGTCTAACCTTAGTCAAATGCACAAAAAGATTAAACAACTCATTTAATAATGATTTCCCTCCATTAAAATAGATATTTTTTAATTTTTGTAGTTCGTCTATTATTAAAACTGGTTTCTTTCTATCCTTAACAACTGCATTTATACTTTCGTTTATCTTAGCAAAGATATCATTTAGAGATAGGTTATTAAAATCAAAATTCTCTTCAACTCCCAACTTGAATATTTTTAGGTTAATTTCTAACTTGTTTAATAAGTATTTTTTATCACCTTTTTCGAAAAATATTTCTAAGAACTCTTCCTTTGTTGGAGTTGCATATTTTCTTAAATCATAATAGAAAAATACTAAATCCCCCCTCTCAGATAATTCTTCAATAACTCTAAGCATTACTGTAGTCTTTCCTGATGATTTAGGACCATAAACAAAGAGTATAGAGTTTGGTTCTAATTGGCAATAGGTTTTTAAATAATTTAGTTCTTTTTCTCTGTTGAAGAATTTCACAATTTCACCGTTTTTTACTGTTGAGATAAAAAATTTAAATGGGATATGTGCAAAATTAATAGAAATTGATTCCCTAAAAAAATTAAAAATATCTAAAAGTACACAATCAAATTTGAATTTAAATTACATAAAAACCATTAGTTATTGCTCCAATTCCACAAACCTATCCTACGCATTTTTGCCTCTTTTTCAATTTTTATAAATTCATCTTTTAACTCAAAATTGCTGATATAAACTCTTGCATATCCATATTTAAGCAGTTCTTCATTAAAGTTTACGAAAACCTCCGGTTTTCGAATCCCGTAGGTAGTATTACTTACAAATATATAAGCTAAATACCTCCCATACTTATCTTTTTTAGGTGCTTTGTTATCAAAAACCACTATTACAGTTTTATTTTCAAGTTTATTCTTTGCAAATTCTGTTGCTTTGTACCCCCATTTTTTTAGATAATTAACATCTGTTATTGGAGTGTTTTTATCAATATAATATTCATAGGGATTGTTCTTTATGTGAGTTTCTGGAGTATCAACTCCCAACAACCTTATTTTGTATTTTGTCCCATTCTCTGCAACAACATAAACCGTATCCCCATCAACAACTTTAACAACTTTTCCATAGAAATGCTCATGGGTCTGTATAAAATCAAAGTTATCATTAAAACCATTGCTATTGTGATTATTAAACTCTATGCACCCAGATAAAAAAATAAAAAATAACAATATTGTTAGAGATATTTTACTTTCCATAATATCTCACCAATAAAAATGATATGCCAATTAAAGAAAGAGCAATAACTCCAAGTGGTATTGGTGCTTTTGCTGTTGATGTAGATGATTTTGGTGTATAATATACAGTTAAGGTAATAGAATTAACTGTAATATTATCACCTTTACTTTTATCAACCTTTATAGTAATTGAGCCATCACTCAAAATATCTTCTGCTTTGGGGTAGTTAATTGTAAATGTTGTTGTTGAAAATCCATTATTGTCTAATAGTCTTCCTAATTCTTCATTATCGGCATAAACAAGGTCTTCACCCATATTAACCCCAAACGCTTCAATTTCAATAACTATGTTGTTTATAATTATGTTGATGTCATTGTAGTATGGGAAATTAAATGTCCAAGATTTATCAGTTTTTGTTGCTTTATCCTCAATCTTAACTATTTGGCTATAAATTTCATTTTTGTCTGATGTTTTATTGTAGTAATGCACATACATTATAGATTTGTTAATTTGCATTTTGTCGTTTTTATCAACTTTCATTTTAATGTTACCATTGGAATCAATATATGAAGAATTGATGTTAAATGTAGTTATACCATCTCCATAATTCAAATACCCTATTTTCTTATTGTTGGCATAAACATAATCTTTTCCTGAGGCATCAACATCAAACGCAATAATTTTAATTTCTATTTTATCTATTTTTTCAAAATCATATGGAAAATTAAATATCTCATTAATATCATTTTCGGTGTAATTATCGTTAGGATATTTTGTATCACTCCAAATTTCCCCATAAACCACACTAAATAACAATAAAGTTCCTACCAAAAAGATTATTTTTTTAAGCATATTCCTCACCTATATATATTGCATAAAATCTACATATACAATTTTATGGTTATAACCCAATATAATTTTTATGGTTATTTTTCTGGGCAATCTAACTCCTTAGAAAAAATCTTGATATCTATTATTGGAGTTTCATCAAATGCATCAATCTTTTCTACATATAACCTATTATTTTCCATTTTTAAAATTTTAACGTTGTAAATGCCAATTGGATTTGGCCTAATTGGGGATCTTGTTGAAAAGACTCCTCTTATTGGATTGTTTATGTTACCTTTTGGGTGAACCTTTAGTATTTTCCTTTTGTTAGGAGTGTCGCTTTTATCAAACCACACAAAGACTAAAATTCTATTTCCTTCATTGAGGTCATCTAAACCATCTTTAAACTCATTAAATATTTCCAAAATTGTGTTGTTAGTTCTTTGTTTAATTTTTCCAATGGGAAATACCCTAAACTCCATAAAAAACACCAAATTACATTAAATTAAATTTTCGGGATATTTTCCAAGAATATTGCCTTTCATATCTATTATTATGCAACTAAAGTTTATTTTCCACCTATTTGACAACCTATCAACAACTCTCTTCGTTATTACATTAAAAACTCCATGTAAAACATTTTTTTCTTTTAAAATCTCCATAATTTCTTCTGTCGTATTTGCATAGAGTATCTTTTTTAAGGTATTTTTATCATCAATAAATAAAGAAGCATAGGCAGTTAAAATTTCATTCCTCGCATCTGCAACCTTTGAATGAGTATCAAAAATTCCTGCGGCAAGTTTTATTATCTTTCCGGCATGACCAAATACTAAAATGCTCTTAACGCCCTTCTCCTCTGCCTTATCAAGCATATATCCCCAAAAATTTGAGACCTCAACTATTTGGTCATCTTCTGCATTTAAAAGTTTTTTAGCGAACTTTGTCCCGATATTTCCAGGCGTGAATATTAACGTCTCATACCCATTTGCAAGCGCTACATCAATTTGAGGAACGAGAGATTCCCTATATGCCTCATTTGACATTGGTCGAACAATTCCAGTAGTTCCGAGTATTGAAATTCCTCCAACAATACCCAATTTTGGATTTAAGGTTTTTTCTGCAAGTTCTTTTCCTTTAGGGGCAGAGATTTTTACAATAACTCCTTCATCTTCATCAAGTAACTTTAATAAGTTATTTTTAATCATCTCCCTTGGCTTTGGATTTATAGCATAATCTCCCTTCTTTATTTGCAAGCCGTCTTTTGTAACAATACCAATTCCTTCCCCACCAATGATTTTAATTTCTCTTCTTTTTATCAATTCTACTTCAACAATTATCTCTATCCCATTTGTTATATCGATATCTTCCCCAGCATATTTTACTACTGTTGTTTTTGCTGTATTTTTTCTTATTCTCTCTATTTTTTCTATTGGAATAATTAATATGTCTCCGTTTGGATTCTCAATCTTAACATAGTTTAGTCTAACATTATTTTTCAAAAAATACAGCCCCGCATAAGCCCCAGCGGCTGCACACGAGCCAGTTGTATAACCTAACTTCCCCTTTTTTCTAAAATCGTAAATCATACTGCCCCTCAACTTAATATTTAAATGTTTAGTTTTATAGTTGTTTGCATTATAAATGGTTTAAAAACTTAAAACTTAATTAAATTAAATGAAGGGCTAAGTCGTTTGCAATTAAATGATCCCTACAAATTCAAATTTAAATTTATTAAACAAACTCCCAAAATTGAAATTTAAGATAATAATTTTATGACACCATTCGCAGAACGACTATATACTTTATTTTGAAAATTTAGCTCCAACTTTAGCCATTTAAAAATGTGTGTAAAAATTTTATGGCCAAGTTATTAATTTTGGAACTTCGGGTAGTTTTTTGATCTTTTTCTTTATCAACTCTGGCCAGTCATCAAATTCAAATCCATACTGGGCTAAGAACCCAACAACCCATCTTGTTATTCCATACCCAGTGCATCCTGTCCAAACTCTTCTTCCTTTATAATCCTTAATTCCAAAGCCCTCGACGAAATGTGTTCCATGCACATTTGCTGATGTTACGGCAACACCTTTTCTTTCATCTTTTATATGGGGTAAAAGTAATCTCATCTCATACTTTGGAACATCTGGGAACTCTATGCCCCTATCTTCTTTTTTCCTTCCCTCCAAGTAGAATGGATCATCCCCAACCTCAACCCAATATTCTAAGTCCAATTTCTCCGCCAATTTTTCAGCATATTTTAAGGTCTCATCTCTTGTTTTTTCAACAAATTCTGGGGAACCAATCCAAACACATTCAACCCTCAAGAATTCATTAACTCTATCCAATCCTCTTGCTCCTCCACCTTCCCATCTGTATGTCCATCCACTCCTATCAAAGAATTTTATTGGTTTATCAACATCAATCATCTCATGGTCAAAGAATTGGTAAAACGGCTCGCATTGTGCCGGAGCTAAAACATAACCTGGATCTCTCAACAAGTTCTTTAATTTTTCAATAGGAATTTCTTTTTTAATCATCATCTCGCTAACAAATTCCTCAAATAATTCTGGCTCTCTTTTTGGTGGACAAACGTAATACATTCCCTCTGGCAACCCTTCCAAATATCTCATCTTATACATAATTTCCAATGGAATTAACTTTGGAAATAAGCATTCCTCAAAGCCAAGTTTTTTAACAACCTCCTCAACAATCAACTCTTCCATAGCTCTAAACAATGCTGCCATTGGAGGAGCATAGAACCACTGCCCTCTTCCTGGGAACTTCTTAACCCATCCCAATTCCTCTGCAACATCTGTTGGGTCTTTGTCAAAGGTAATTTTTCTCTTTGCCTTGTATTCTCTAACTATTGTTCCTGGTGGGATTTTGCAGACCTCAAAGGTTAAATCCCTCTCTTCTTTTTCCAATTCATTTTTTACAAATTTTATTGCTCTATCGATAATGTTTCTTTTCAATTCACTATCTCCAACATTTTCAAATATTAATTTTATCTCATTATTGTCAATCTCTACTTCACACTCTGGAACCTTTTTGCCTTTTAACTTCTCTGCCTTTTCTGATGGAATTGTTATAACGTAGTGGTCTATGATTATATCCCTAACACCTATCCTATGCTCCCTACCAAGTTTTTGAGCAAGTGGCTTCCTCAACCTTATTAATCCTTCATGTGCTCTTGTATAGGTTCCTGAAACAATTTTTAATTTTAATTGATTTCCTTCAAATTTATAATCTATTATTTTTGAGGCCTCATCTTCCTTTCCCTTTGGTACACCTTTTAAAAATATCTCTCTGCTGTTTTTTATAACCTCTTCTGCGCTTTTTATTGCCTCCTCGGTTAGTTCTTTGCTAAACATTATCCTTCCGTCAAGTTCAAACCTCATGATTTCACCATTACAATGAAGTTTTAGTCATATTATAGTCCCATTTTATATTTAAGTTTAAGTAAGTTTAAAAGAGTATTAAGATCTGTTTCCTCTCAAAATTTTAAGAACCTTTTTTAATGACATGTTCTCCTCATAAATAAGAGTTCCTATTTTGAAGAGTTTTATTGAAATGATGAATGATGCAATTGTTGATAAAACCATAATTGCCAAAGAGAGAACTAACTCCCAAATTTCCACGTTAGTTATTGACAATCTCATCAACATTACTTGTGGTGCTGTAAATGGGAGATAGGAGAGGATTTTTACAACATAGTGGTTTGGATTCGTGAGGATGAGATTTAACATCATAAATGGGATTGTTTGAATAATTACTATTGGTGCAATTATCTGACTGGCGTCCTTTAGATTTGTGTAGAGTGAGGCTACTCCACAAAGGAGAGAAGTGTAGAACAAATAAGCCAATATAAAGAATACAACTGCCATAGCCACCAAAAATGTAGATACTTTAATGGCATATACAATAACCACTGGCAATGCAAACATAAGCCATATTGATATTTGGATTAACCCAACAACAGAAATCCCCAAAATCTTTCCAATCATAATGTTTTCTGCATTTGTAAATGAGAGGAGGACTTCCATTATACGATGTTCTTTTTCCTCAATTGTATTACCTACAATCAACCCAGAGACTGTCGTTATGGCAATGTATAAAATCATGACAAACCCTATAGGCAATATTTGGGAAAAGATGCTTTCCTTTTCTTCACCCTTTTCACTTATACTGTATATTTCAAGGTTTAATGGGGATTTTACACGGTTGTAGGTTTTATTATCCACTTTATCTTTTAAAAGTGTTTCAAGTAATAAGTCCCTAAGTGTTTCTGCTATTGTTGGATTTATAGATTTTGTTGTGGAGTATATTATAATTTTTCCAGTATCCAAATAATCCTTTGGAATTATTGCTAAGATGTCTATTGTTCCATTTAAGACGTCATTTTTTCCTTCCTCAATGTTATGATACTCAATAAAATACAGCGTTATATTTTTCTGTTGGATTGAATTGTATTTTACAATTTTGTCTGGTATATTAACTCCAAAATAATCAATATACCCAATCTTTAAATTCCCTATATCGGAAGAAAAATAGAGTCCAATAATAGCGATTATTATCATAACTAACGGAACACCAACAGTTCCAATGATAAATTGTTTCCTTTTTATTGTGGACAATATCTCATGCTTAGCAATGGTTTTTATTTTAGATGAGTTTATTTTCATTTCTTTCCTCCCCCTATGCCTCCGAACGTAGTGAGGTATAGTCGTTCTGCAATTAAATGTCAGTTGTCCTAACATAATTTTAATTAAATGTTGTTAAACTACTTCTAATTGAAATTTAAGATAATGATTACCTTTGGTTTTCGTTCAACTTTTTAAAAGTTTCTTTTAGAAATAAATCCTCTAAGGAACTCCTAACTTCAAACTTAATAAGATTTCTTAAAATTTCTTCATTTTTTATCAATAATATTGCCTCTTCATGTGGCAAATTCTGCTTTATTAATTTTCCATCTTTAATATACTCCACATATGCAACTTTTTTGTGGCATATCTCATCTATCCTTCCATAGTGAATAACTTTACCATTTTTTAATACCAAAACTCTATCACAAAACCTCTCTATCTTTTCAAGTTGGTGTGTGGATAAGATGATACTCTTCCCCATCTCTTTTAATTCAAAGAGAATTTCCTTCAAAAGGTTGAGATTAAAAATATCAAGTCCAGAAAACGGCTCATCCAATATAATTATATCGGGATTGTGCAAAACAGATATTATAAATTGAACTTTTTGTTGATTTCCCTTTGAGAGAGTTTTTACTTTTTGATTTTTGTATTTGTAGATATTCAGTTTTTTCAGCCAATAGTCAATTTGATTTTTGATTTCCTCCTTTTCCATCCCTGCCAATTCCCCAAAAAACGTTAAAACCTCCCCCACCCTCTCATCCTTATAAAGTCCCCTCTCTTCTGGAAGATAACCAATTTTCCCATTCACTTCAACTTCTCCTTCATAATCGTTAATAATGCCTGCTATAATCCTTAGTGTTGTTGTTTTCCCTGCTCCATTATGCCCCAAAAGTCCAAATATTTCCCCCTCATAAACTTCAAAAGAAATGTTGTCAATTGCTTTTTTATCCCCAAAATATTTAACTAAGTTTCTTACTTTTACCTTTTTCATTATTCTCCCCATTATAAACATTTCCAAAAAATTAAGGAAAAAAGAAAAATATAGTCGTGTGTGTTAGAATTTGGACATAACTTCAATAAAATTTGTGAAATATCAAATACTTAATTTCAAAATTCAAAGGAGGATAAGGATTTATTTAAAATTTTATTGATTATAAATTAAGTTTAAAAATCCACTGCAACTTTCGGTTGCAGGGAAGTTGAATATAGTCGTGTGCGTTAGAAATTGGAAATATACTATTGTAAATTTTTAAAGATTTATGCCTTATTTCAAATTTTAAGAGGGCTAAAGACCATTTAAAAATTCATTAATGCATAATTAATGGCAAAACCAAAGGTTTTGCCGTATGGATTAATGGCAAAACCGAAGGTTTTGCCGTATATCATTTCCGCACACGACTATAAATAAATCCTTTCATTTCACACCATAAAATAAAGAATTAATGCAAAAGAATTAATGCGATAAATTTAGAATGTAGTTACTTTTCCTTCTATAATCATTTCTGTAACTTCCATGATGTTATCAAGCCATTTATTTGCTATCTCTTTTGCCTTAGGTTCAATATCCTCTAATTTGTATCCTTCTTCAGTAATAATCTCAATGTCCAATGCCTTTGGTTGGTCAATTGGTTTACCAATTTGGCTTAATATTCTTACGTAGCATTCCTTAACTCCATCCAATTTTGCAATGTCATTTGCTATTAAGTTAGCTAATATGTTGTAAATCTTCCCTACGTGGTTTATTGGGTTTTTACCACTTGCTGCTTCCATACTCATAGGTCTGAATGGGGTTATTAAACCATTAACTCTGTTTCCTCTTCCTACTGAACCGTCATCTCCCATCTCTGCTGATGTTCCAATAACTGTTAAGAAAACACTCTCCCTCTCATAATCATCAGCGGTGTTAATACAAACCTCAACTTCATAATCTTTTGCAATTTCTTTTGCAATCTTTTCAACTCTCTTCCTAACTTCCTCAATAACTTTCTTATATTCTTCAACATTCTTCACATATTTATCCACAACTGCCATTGCAATGGTTAATGTTATTTTTTTGCCCTCTCTCAATCCCATAACCTTTATATCTTCCCCAACTGCTGGAAGCTCTTTCTTTAATTCTTCACTGTTTAAGTATTTCTCTATTTCCAAAACAAGTTTTTCTGTTGTTGACAATGGAGCGTAGCCAACCCCGAAGGATGTATCATTTGCAAGAGGCACTTCATTTTTCTGCCTTTCAAAGACATCAACTAAATCCACGGAACCTTGCCCAATTCTGCAGTCCACAATGACATCTTTGTCAATATCTGCATTTCTTAAAACCTTTTTTAAGTATTCTTTTGCTGCCTTTACAGCAACAGTGCTTACTGGAAGCTTTATAACTTCGTTTTTCTCCTTGTCATGGATTTCCATTGTAGCTCTTCCAGACAATAAGATGTATATTGGGCCTACCATTTCTCCGCCACCAAACTTAGGGTAGGCATGCCCCCCTACAAGTTCAACTTGGTCTGTGTTGTGGTGTAAAACAGTTCCAAATTTCTCTTTATACATTTTGCACAATGCTCTACTAACACTCTCTGCTATACCATCACAAATGCTGTCTGGATGTCCTAATCCTTTCCTCTCTACGATCTCTACTGGTCTTTCTTCTATTGAAGGCAAATCCAATTTTTTCACGATTATATTCCTCATTTCATCACCTTTATTAAAGTAATTTTTAATAAATTAGCATAGAGTTGGTTGTTTGCGTTAGAATATGGACAAAGACACACTTAAATTTATCTTAAATTTATTTATTATACAGTCTATTCAAAATTTAAAAGAAAAATCTTTGCCAGCTTAAAATTATTAGGACTTGATTATAAAGAATTCGCAAACAACTATAAATGGTATAAGATTATTTAAATTTAATTGTTTAAGTTTTATGTTGTAATCTATGTTAATTTCAAATTAATAAATCTAACTAAAAAACAAATAGTGAGAATATGCTTTCAGAGAGGGTTATAAACTTTGAATCTTTTGAAGTTATGGATATTTTGGCAAAATGTGAAGAGATGGAGAGAAGAGGGGAAGATGTCATTCATTTAGAGATTGGTGAGCCAGATTTTGATACACCAAAACCTATAGTTGATGCATGCCTAAATGCTTTAAAGGACGGCAAAACCCACTATACAGACAGTTTGGGGATTTATGATTTGAGGGAAAAAATTTCTGAGGAATATAAGGGGGAGTATGGTGTAGATGTTTCTCCAAATAATATAATAATAACTGGAGGTTCAAGTTTAGGTTTGTTCTTTGCAATCTCATCAATAATAGATAAGGGAGATAAGGTCTTAATACAAAATCCTTCCTACCCATGCTATAGGAACATAATCAAGTTTTGTGGAGGAGTTCCAGTTTATTGCAATTTTGAGGATATTGAAAGTTACATAAGCAAGAGAACTAAAGCAGTTATAATAAATTCCCCATCAAATCCATTGGGAGAAGTTATTTCAAGGGAGATTTTTGAGGAGATTTATGAAAACATCCCCTATGTGATATCTGATGAAATCTACTCGGGCCTTATTTATGAAGGAAAACACATATCTGCAATAGAATTTGATGAAAATTTAGAAAAAACCATAGTAGTCAATGGATTCTCAAAACTCTACGCTATGACTGGGTGGAGGATAGGTTATGTTATATCAAACAAGGAGATTATAAATGCCATTTTAAAACTACAACAGAATTTGTTCATTGCTCCAACAACATTTGTTCAATATGGGGCATTAAAGGTTTTTGATGAGGACGTTAAAAAAGCAAGAGATGAGATGATTAAAGAATTTGATAGGAGGAGAAGATTGGTTTTAAAGTATGTTAAATCCTTCGGTTGGGAAGTTAACAACCCCATCGGTGCTTATTATGTATTCCCAAATATAGGCATGGATGGGAGGGAGTTCTCAACCAAATTACTTGAGGAGAAAAAGGTCGCCACTGTTCCTGGCATAGCATTTGGAAGTGCTGGGAAAAACCATATAAGAATCTCCTACGCAAATTCCTACGAAAAAATAAAAGAAGGGATGGAGAGGATAGAAGAATTTATAGAAAACAATTTTTAAGCCATATTTCTTATTTTTTTGGTTCTATATACGGCATAATCGTTCCAACAAATGCCTCAAAACTTCTTGATTGGATATATATCTTCCCTGTTCCGCTAAACTCATAAACTTTACCTTCTCCTCCAAGTATTGCGGATTTCAAACTACCTAATTTAGTAAGTTTATAATCTAAACCTTCGGTAAATGCCACAAGATGCCCGTTATCAACAATAATACTTTCATCATTCAACTCTATCTCTTCAATAGCCCCAAAACTTGATAAAAATATATCCCCCTCTCCTTCTAATTTAATTAAAAATAATCCTTTTCCTCCAAAAAATGTCTTAGCTCCTCCAAATTTTGTGTCTATTTCTATATTTGGGGATGATGCTAAGTAAGAACCACTTTGGGCATATAAAGTCCCATCTAAAACATGATGTACTATATCTCCAGGTGCTGATGGGGCAAATCCTATTCTTCCACTTCCACTAAATGTATTTATAAAAACACTTTCTCCAACAATTGCCCTTTTTAATGCTCCAAGAAGTCCACCTTTTAGGTTTGTATTTACTTTTATTGAAGTATCCATATAGACCATTGCTCCCGTCTCAGCATTAATTTCTTGGTTGTCTAACTTAACTTCAAGCAACGAATAACTGGGAGTATATTTTATTTCAAATTCATAATCTTTTCCTCTCATGATACCACATCTTCTTGTTGTACATTATAATTCAAAATTACTTTACTATTATTTTACTCTATTATACTTTAAATAATTTTGTATCTATCTTAACTTTAAAGTTTTGTCCCAACACCAACAAACACTCTATTTCTCCCTATCTTATCACCAAATTTTGAATACAACTCTATGTTATGTTCTTTTGCATATTCCTCAACCTTTTTTCTTCCAGCATCAACAGTTTTTTCTCCAAAGGAAATAACAAGAGTAGTTCCATTAATAGTCTCTTCTCCCAAAACAGGTTTTATTTTTAATCTCTTCAAGTCATCGAAATCACTCAAATGATTAATTATCATCTTTGCATCGTCAATAAATGGAAAATCTTTTAGATATCTTGTTATAAATTCTATGTTTCTTTGCCGTTCTTGTCCATATTTTTTTATCTCTACATTGTAGTAGTTTAATTTCCCATCTTGGAAATCCTTTATTATACTCTTTGCCGTTCTATCCAAATCAACCTCATTACCCTTTTTTAAATATTTCAGTTTTTTTCCAATTTTTTTAAGGAGTTCCTCGTTTATCTCATCAACCTCAACCCCATAGTAGTTTGGGATTATTGTTTTGTCAAAATCATGCAACCTCTTCAATATCTTTAATGCTGGGGAGATTAGGTTTTCTGCCTTTTCAAGTCTCAATGCTCCAGAAATTATTAATTCATCCTCATCCTTCATCTCTAAAACTCCCGGAGTGTCTAACAACTTTATATTTTTTGTTAATCTAATCCACTGCTCTCCTTTTGTTAATCCTGCCAAAGAACCAGTTAACGCACTCCTTCTCCCAGTTAATGCATTTATTATGGAGGATTTTCCAACGTTTGGATAACCAACAACTCCAACCTTTCCTTCTTTTATGTTGTTCTTTTTTAGGTATTCTTTTATTTTATCTCTAAGTATTTTTGTTCCCATCCTATATTTTGCACTCATAAATACTGCATTGCCCAATTTTTCCTTCCACTTTTCCAAAACTTCCTTTGGGACCAAATCTGCCTTATTTAAAACATAAATCAACTCTTTATTCATTTTCTTTATTTTCTCCTCTAACTCTTTATTTCTTGTTGTCTCTGGGTCTCTGGCATCTAAAACTAACAAAATAACATCACACTCATTAATAATTTTATTGACAATCTTTTTAACTGGAACTTTTTTATATCTCATGTTCCCACCTACAAATAGCAAAGTTTTTTAAAATTTGTTGATTTTAAATTTATGTTTAAATTCGTGTTTGTTTTTAAATTCATATTTTAGGGAATAAAAAAGTTGTTTATGAATTTTCTTGCACTTATTTGTTTCAAAAGAACAATAAACTAACTGTAAAATTTCAAATAAAGTTAAATTATAGTCGTGTGCAGAAGTGATATATATTCAAAGTTAAATTTTTGTCGTGGTTGATGAATTTTTAGAAAATTTAATTAATGTTAATATTCTAAATATTTTTGTTATAAAAGCAAAGATGACTACCTCCCAATAGGAGACAGTCGTTTTTACCTTCATTAATTTTAATACTTTTTGTCACTGACTATATATAAACTTAATACTTGTCTCACTCGCCTCCCCTATCTCCGAGCGCAAGCGAGGAGAGTATAGTTGTTTGCCTTACAAATGAATAAAAACTTCATTAAATTTAAGGGATAATTAATCTTTATTTGGAATTTTATAATTGAATTGATTTATCATCCTTTTAAAAAATAATGGCAAAACAAAGTTTTGCCGTAAAATTTGGCAAACAACTATAACAAAAACCGTAGGTTTTTGTCTGAATTCATCACCGCCCTAAAGGGCGGTGCTTTCTTAGCGACAACTAATGGTAAATTTAAAGTTTTAATTTGGTAGGGATATTATGATTGTCTTTAAAAATGGGAAAATTATTGATGTCTATAGTGGGGAAATAATTAAAGGAAATGTAGGGATAGAAGGAGATAGAATAATCTTTGTGGATTTTGATGGCAATATTGAAATTCCCGACGCCAAAATAATCGATTTAAATGGGAGATACATATCCCCCACTTTTATAGATGCCCACATTCACATAGAATCTTCCCACATTATCCCCTCTGAATTTGAGAAATTTGCATTAAAGAGTGGAGTTACAAAGGTTGTTATAGATCCTCATGAGATTGCAAATGTCCTTGGCAGGGAAGGGATTTTGTTCATGATGAATGATGCGGAGATTTTGGATGTTTATGTTATGATTCCTTCATGTGTTCCAGCAACAGAATTGGAAACCAATGGGGCGGTTATTGGTGTTGAGGATATTGAAGAACTCATAACTCTACCAAATGTTTTAGGTTTAGGAGAAGTTATGAATTATGTTGGGGTTATAAATGAGGATGAGGAAGTCATAAGAAAAATAGAAGTTGTAAAAAGAGCAGGGAAATTAATAGATGGGCACTGTCCCCAACTAAAAGGATTAGATTTATGCAAATATATCTCCCATGGTATCATGTCGGATCATGAGTGCACTGAGGAAGAGGAAGCATTGGAAAAACTAAGGTTGGGCTTAAAGTTAATGGTTAGGGAAGGAACGGCATCAAAAAATATAAACCTTCTCTCTATGACCAAAAAAATTAAAGATAAAAGAAATATAATGTTGGTTAGTGATGATGTATCTATTAAAGATTTAAGCAACAAATATATGCTCAACATCCTAAGAAAAGCAACAAAATACGTTTCTCCTGTTGAGGCAATCCAAATGGTAACCATAAACCCAGCAAACTATTTTGGGTTTGATGTAGGAATAAAACCAGGAAATGAAGCAAGTTTAATTATTTTTAATGATTTGAATAATTTTGATGTGTGGGATATTGTTGTTAAGGGAAAATTTTTGGATGAGATAATAAAGGAAAAAAGCAAAAGCAAAAATAACGGCATCAAAACAGTTAAACAAAAATCCACCATAAACTACAACTATAAAAAGAAAGAAGACTTTTTAATTGAGGGGATTGACTACAATATTAAAGATAGAAGCGTTAGAGTTATTGAGCCTATTGAACACTCTCTAATAACAAATGAGATTATTATGGATGTTGAAGAGGCAATAAAATTAAAAGACAAAAACAAAATAAACAAAATATTTGTTTTGGAGAGGCATAAAAATACAAACAATATTGGGAAGGGATTAATTTTTGATTTTTTAAAAGAAGGTGTTGTGGCGTCTTCCTATGCTCATGATTCGCACAACGTTATTGTTGTTGGAAATGATGAGGAAGATATAGCATTGGCAGTTAATTTCTTAAAGGACATTGGTGGGGGTTTTGTTGCTGTTAAGGATGGAGAAGTTGTGGATTACTTAAAGTTATATATTGGGGGGATTATGGGTGATGATGGAGATTATGTTTTGGAAAAAACTCTATCTATGGAAGATAAAGTAAAAAATTGGAGTAGATTTGAAGATATATTCTTATCTATGTCCTTCCTATCTCTCCCAGTAATTCCAGAATTGAAAATAACTGACAAAGGACTCGTAAAAGATATGAAAATTGTTGATTTGTTTGTTTAACTAAAACTTTAATGATTGTTATTCTTTTTTGTTTATTTTAAAGAAATCATCTAATGTAACCTGCTTACCAAAATTTTTAAGTTCCTCCTTTGAAACTCCCAATGCCTCCATAATCCTCAAAACTGGTGGAAGGATTTGGTTCTCTATGTAATATTCGACATCATAATCCTCAGCTTCTTCTGGAAGTTTTGCCCTCTCACTTATTGATTTTTCACCACTCGTTATAATGTAGCCAATAACATCCCCTATCCTTAACCTTCCACCTTTCTTCAATATTCTCTTTGCAACTTCAACATGCGGGGCGGTTGTTTTATATTCCTTGGGGTCTTTTGTTAGTTGAGTATATATTATTAAGTCCTCCTTGTTTACTTTCCCCTTCTTTAAATCATCTACTACATCTTGAATGATTTTTGTTGCCTTTTCTACATCCCCCTCAATTAAAAGCGTCTCTAAAACTGCCTTTTGTGTTTTCTTTGCAATGTTCGCCCAGTCCCTCCTCACGAACTCCAGACCCTTAATGGTTATTTTATTGTTTTCATCTATTAGTGCATACCTTTTCTTTGTTACAAAAATTCCCCTCTTATAAAAGCCCTCAAACTCCAACTCCATGTTTCCTGGGAGTCTAGAGTTTATCATGTCTAAAAATTCATGAACTTTTTTGATTAGTTCATCTTTGCTGATTTTTTCCTTCCAAATTGCATAAAAACCGTCAGTATCGCTGTAAATAACCCTAAACCCAAATTTCTCCGCCTCTTTGATGGTTTGTTGAATATATTTTCTCCCCAAGTATGTAACAACCTCTGCACATTCTTTTGAATACCACCTTGCCCTTGGGAAAGCTAAATAACCATAGTGACTATTTGCCAAAATCTTCAATGACTTTTGTTCATAATCAAAGAGTTTATATTCTTCATCAATTTCTCCTTTTTTTGCTTTTTCTTTCATTTTTTTCTTAATCTCCATTCTCCTCTCAACCAAATTTCTCAATGTTTTTGGTATTAATCCTTCTTTCTTTTTACAGAACCAATGCTCTAAAATCTTTTCTGATTCGTCCTTACAACACTCACAATCAATGGTATCTGGGCTTATGTTGTGGCTTATTATAATTGAAGGGTAAAGAGCTTTGAAATCGAAGGAAACAATACTTTCATGCATTCCTCTTATTGGTTCTTTAACATAGCCTCCCTCATAACTCTCCTTTAACCTTCTTTGGTATTCTTCATTTGAAGGTTTATTTGGGGCAATTGTGTTGTTTTTAAATGCATTTTTTAATAAGAGATATTCTACCATCTGACTGCTACTCATCCTTGTTATCTCAAAGAGTGTCTGATTAACAATCCTTGAAAACATTACCTCCAAAGGTAAAAAATACTCACCAATCTTAAATGTGTAAAGTGCATCTTGGAAGGAATATTCAATAAGTTTTTCATCATTTTCTTCCCAAAGTTTGCCTATATTTTGATGTCCAACTTCTAATTTTTTAACTCCAAAAAGTTCCAATGCAACATCCTCTAACTTATACTTTGTTAAATGGAGCAATCTCCTCGCTATTGAGTATAAATCAATATGTACCCTCCCAGGAATGTAACTTCTTAAATGCATACCCCCTTTTGAAATTTTTATTTCTTCCCCATCCCTTCCCAAATTTAACTTTATCCCATAAACCTCTGCTCTTTTCTTTAAATAAGGAAAATCAAAATTGTCCCCGTTGTAAGTATAAATTATGTCATAATTTTTTAGAATTTCAATAATTCTCTCAATAAGTTCTTTCTCATCTTTAACAACCTCAACATACTCATGGCTAAATGGTTTGTAGGTAATTACCTTCTTAAAATCCTCTGCATAGAAACTTGCCATTAATATTGGGTCTTTTTGTGGGTCTGGCTCAGCATTTCTATTATAAACTTCCATGTCAAACGCTATCGCCTTTAATTTTGGAATATCCTTTCTTTTTATTTTATTTTTTTCAAAATCCCAATATGTCATGGGGATTAGTTCGTTATCTATCAAATATCTCTTTGCAAATGGGATATCATGCTCATAGATATCCAAAACTTCATCAAGATCCTTTAAAATCCTCAACTTAGGAACATATTTTGGATGTTTTGTAATTATCTTCAAAATTTCCTTTTCTTTGTTGTGTATTTGTTTTTTAACTACCTCTATATCTTCAACATAGTGAAAAAGTCCATTCTTCTTTAAAAACCCCTTAATTTTTTCAATGCTGTTGTTGGACATTTCCTTCAATTCAACGTAAAAATATGGTTTGAAATTTTCATCCTTCAATATTTTTTGAATTAAATACAGGTAAATAATTGCTCTATTATTTTCAGTTTTGTATGTTAAATCAACTAACGCATCCATTTTAAACACCAAAGCAATTTATTTAATAGAATCTTAGTGCAAAATCTATTATAAATTATGATGAAAATCAACTTATAAAATCTTATGTAAATATGAAAAACAATAACAAAATAACAATAGTTAATGAATAAATAATTAAATAAATCCAACGCATAAATGAAATATGTGCAAGATATCTGTAAAGTTATAAACTTTACAAAAAAGGTGGGTTCATGAGAATCACAAAAACTGCGTTGGTATTGGGGGTTATTTCAATATTTGTATCTATGAGCATGTGTTTGAATTTTGGATACGATCCTAAAGCTGTTGAATGGTATAACAAAGGTTGGGATCTTCAAGATTCTGGTAAATACTTAGAAGCAATAGAATGCTACGATAAGGCATTGGAAATAGAGCCAGATTTTGTTGAAGCATGGAACAACAAGGGATTAGCTCTTTATGAGTTAGGTAGATATTCAGAGGCTATAAAATGTTATGATAAGGCATTAGAAATAGACCCCAACTTTGCTGTTGCATGGTATAATAAAGGTTTAGCACTCAAAGCTATAGGTAAATATCAAGAAGCGAGGAAATGCTTTGAGAAAGCTTATGAATTAGATCCACGTTTAAAACACAAATAAACGATAAAATTTATACTATTACATGATAAATTAATTTTTAAATTGTAAAAAAGTCAAAAAATCATAAATTAAGCATATCCAAAATGTTTTTTAATCCTTCATCTTTGTCTACAACTTGTGCCCTAACCTCCCTTAAAATTCTTTGGATTGTAAATTTTCTCATGTGTTTATGCTCATGCGCTTTTTTTACCAATGGGCAACCATATGGAAGATTTATCTCTATATTATTTTGCCTTAAAATTTCTCTGTTTTCATTTTTTGTTAATGATAAGAAGGCAGGCATATTTATCCTTATTAATCCATCATCCATTGGAATAATTGACAAATACCCAACAGACAACAAATCCCCAAAAACCACAAATTTAATACCATTATTTTTTGCATAATTTATAACTGCCTCTTCAACTGCTTTATGGCATCTTCCACATGGATGATATTTACCTTTTTCAATATCTTTGGCAATTTTGTCCATATCAATGTCTATAAATTCATGCTTTATGCCCAATTTTTTTGAAAGATTTTTTACGTGGTTTTTAACTTCCTCATGCATAATATGGTTTGAATATACGGTAACTCCAACAACGTCAAAAATATTCTTTGAGATCAATGCTGAAGTAGAGCTATCGACTCCACCACTAAATGCCACAACGGCTGTAGGTTTGTGCTCTACATCAAATTTATAAAAGTATTTTTTACCTTTGATTCTCCTATCCAACAAATTCATCAAATTGTTATATGCATCTAAATCTATCAAATTTTCTTCTTTTAATCGTTCCAATGCTTTCATTGATGCCTTTAACCTTATTTCCTTTATAATTTCCTCCATGCTCTCACTTATTCTTATACAGTAAAGTTAAATTTTTACACTTAACATCCTCTCTATTGCAATTCTTGCTTTTTTGATTATTTCCTCATCGAGTGTTATCTCGTATTTTTCCTCTCTTAAGCATCTCTCAACTTTTTCTAACGTTATTCTCTTCATTGGATCACAAATAGCATCCTTCCTTAATGGAATTAATACCTTCTCTTCTCCAGTTTTTTCGAGTTCGAGTTTTATCCTCGTAATCAACTCACACTCAGTACCGATAATAAACTCCTTCTTATCAGAATTCAAAACATGCCTTATCATTCCACCAGTGCTAAGAACATAATCTGCCAAATCCTGAACTTCTGGATCACACTCAGGATGCACAAGAAGTTCCGCATTCGGATACTCTCTCCTAACCCTCTTAACATCCTCGACAGTGAACTTCTTATGCACATAACAATGCCCATCCTCAGGAATTGGAATAATCTCTTTGTTAGTTCTTTTTGAGACAAAGTATGCGAGATTTCTATCCGGACCGAATAAAACTTTATCACAATCGAGAGAGTTAACTACCCTATCCGCATTCGCTGAAGTACATGTTGCATCCGCAAGAGCCTTTGTCTCAGCAAGCGTATTAACATAAACAACAACCATCGCATCAGGATGCTCCTCCTTCGCCCTCCTTACAACCTCAGCCGGCAACTGATGAGCCATAGGACACTCGATATCTTTTATTTCTGGTATGAGGACTTTTTTGTCACTATTCAAAATTTTAGCAGTTTCCGCCATAAAATCTACTCCACAAAAGACAATAATATCAGCATCCGTCTCCTTCGCCTTTATACAAAGCTCCAAAGAATCCCCAACAAAATCCGCAATCCTCTGAATTTCCTCTCGTTGGTAGTTATGAGCTAAGATAACAGCATTCTTCTCTTCCTTTAACTGATTAATCCTCTGAACTATGTCACTCATAGTTACTCCTCCATATTACTGCGTTATTTAAATTATCAAAAAGTAAGTTATTAAGTTTAGATTTTAAATTATATTACTTAAAATATTTAGAGTACTTAAGATTATAGCAAAGATTATGGCAATTATAGTTGTTCGCGTTATAAAATTGATCGAAAGCGTCAATGAAATTTAAGATTAATTTAACCCCTATTTGGAATTTTGTGGTTGATTTATTGTCATTTTAAAAAATAAATGGCAAAACAAAGTTTTGCCGTATAATTTCGCGAACAACTATAGTTCCACAACAGAGAACTTTATTCATAAATTTACCAATACCCAAATTATAAATGAATAATATAAAACAATATAACAATAAAATTTTTAGAAATCACAATTTTTTAGATTGCAATAATTGGCTGATTATAACAAATAATAACAAAAAATTTATTTTTAATTCTACTCTAATACATATCCTTCTTTTTTTAATCGTTCAATGACATCATTCCATGAAGGTAAGTTCGTCTGACAACCCTTCTTCTCAATAACAAAGGATGCCACACAAGAACCAATTAATCCACACTGCTCTAAGTCATATCCTTTAACATAACCTGCTAAAAATCCTACTCTGTAACTATCTCCAGCGCCTGTTGGGTCAACAACTTTCTCTGCTTTAATACTTGGAATCTTTATCTCCTCATCTTTTGTATATATTACACTCCCATCCTTACCATAAGTTACAACCAAAACATCAACCCTATTTCTCAAACTTTCCAAATCAGTATTTAGCAACTTTAAAGTTCTCTCAAACTCATGCTTATTCATAAATAAAAAATTGGAGTTTTTGATGATCCTTTCCATAGTGTCTTTATCATATAATGGCAAATCTTGTCCAGGATCAAAAGACACCAATATATTGTTTTTCTTTGCTTTTTCAGCACATTTCGCATTAAATTCAGGATCTCCAGTGGCTAAATGGACAATTTCTGCTTCAAATAAAGGCGGATTTAGTTCTTTATAATGTTTTGCCGCTCCCCACAGGAAAAATGTTATTTGGTTGTTATCTTTGTCAGTAAATATCCATGCTTTTGGGGTTTCTTCCTCCTCTGAGTGGTAGATGTGGGATATATCAACACCAAGGTTCTTTAAGTATCTCTCATATCCAGAATTTTTGAAATCATAGCCAACACATGATACAATACCAGAAAGTAACCCAAGTTTTGCTACACCAACGGCAACGTTACACGCTGCTCCACCATAGTATTTTCTTGCAGATGGGATTTGGATGGACGTGTTTGGCTCTGGGAACTTTTCAACATTAAATATGTAATCTAATGCTATATGCCCAACGGATATTATCTTATTTTTCTTGGAGTTAAAATTATCCTCATCCATACAACCACCACAAAGATATGTTTGTTAAGTCCTATTTTTTATTGCCATATCTTATTTAGGATTTTCGAAAGGACAATAATAAAGTTAAATATTTAAAAATAAAATAAAAATGATTATCTACCCTCAACAACCTTTATAGCCTCTTTTAAATCTATCAACCCTTTATACAATGCAGAGCCAACCACTACTCCTTCAACCCCACATTCTTTCAATTTCATTAAATCATCAATAGATGAAACTCCACCAGAAGCAACAATTGGAATATCTAAGGAGTCTACCAATTCTTTTATTGGATTTACATCAATTCCCTTCAAAAGCCCCTCAACATTCACATTTGTAAATAAAATACTTCCAGCACCTTTCTCTTGCAAAATTTTTCCCATCTCTACTGGAGTGTATTTTGTTTTTTCCTTCCATCCCTTTATAACAACATATCCATCTTTAGCATCCAATGCTACCATAATCCTCTTGCTATCCACTTTTTTTGAAAGTTCCTCAACAAAGTTTGGGTTCTGAACAGCAACAGTTCCAATGATTATCCTCTCAGCACCAATATCTATCAATTCCATTGCATCCTCAATAGTTCTAATCCCTCCACCAATTTCCACTGGAATATTTACCTCATCTATAATTTTTTTTAGAATTTCTTTGTTTTTTCTTCTACCTTCAAAGGCCCCATCTAAATCTACCAAATGTAGCATCTTTGCTCCTTCTTCTTCCCATCTTTTTGCAACTTCTACAGGATTATCTAACTCAACATGTTTTTTACTTGGGTCTCCCTGTATAAGCTGGACACATTTTTGGTCTTTTATATCCACTGCTGGAATTACTATCATTTTTTCACCACATACTTACGATTATCGGGTAGTTTGTTTCCAAATTTTTTCTTTTCTTTATCATTAAAATTGCGTCTTCTCCATCATCATAGTAGTTTGGGAGAAATCTTTTATCAACATAACCTCTTTTATAATAAAACATCCTCGCTGTTTTATTGCTAACCCTAACTTCCAAAACGATGTATTTGACATTGCATCTTTCAAAAAAGTATCTTTCCAAATGTTCAATTAATGCTGTCCCTATTCCTCTGTTTCTAAATTCCCTATCTACTGCAATTGAAACAATGTGCCCATTTCCCCATTCAATTGTGCCTATGGCGTAACCAACAATTTTATTATTAATTTCAGCAATGATAAATCCATCTGGGAAGTTTGTGTATAAATGTGTTAACAAAAAACGTGGATAAGTTTTTTTAAATGATTGTTTTTCTATCTCTTCAATCCTATCTAAATCTTCCAACTTAAATTTTCTGATCCTAATCATGGTTTCCATCCTACAAAATAATTTAAATATCATTATTGCAATTATTATTTTTATATTTTGTATAATTTTAATGTTGTTGGTGGTTTTATGGCAATATTGAAGGTAGAAAATATACATAAATCTTTTGGAGGAATTCACGCTTTAAATGGCGTAAATTTGGACGTGGAAGAAAAAACAATAACTGCACTTATAGGACCAAATGGTAGTGGTAAATCCACATTATTTAATGTTATCTCTGGTTTTATAGAGCCAGATAAAGGTAAAGTTTACTTTAAAGGTGAAGATATAACAAAAAGAAAACCCCATATAATTGCTCAGAAGGGACTTATAAGGACATTCCAAACTGCAAGGATTTATAAAAAAATGACAGTATTGGAAAATATGCTTGTAGCTCCAAAGAACCAGCTTGGAGAAAAAAATAACGAATGTGTATTTTAAATCAAAAGACGTTATTAATCAAGATATGGAATACATAAAGAAAGCAAAAGAGTGGCTAGAATTTTTACACCTTTGGCATTTAAGGGATGAATGTGCTGGAAACTTATCTGGAGGACAGATGAAGTTGTTGGAACTTGGAAGGGCATTGATGGCAGAACCTCAGATACTATTGCTTGATGAACCTGTTGCAGGGGTTAATCCAACACTTGCAAGGAAGATATTTGAGGCAATTCAAAAAATAAAGGACGATAAAGGAATAACGTTTCTTATTATAGAGCACAACATGGATGTCATTATGGACTATAGTGATTATGTTTTTGTTATGCACCGTGGGGAAATAATTGCAAAAGGGAAGCCAGATGATGTTTTAAATAATCCAAAAGTTTTGGAGGCATATCTTGGAGAATAAAGCATCTTAATAAAATATCATTTTAATTTACAAGCCATTTAAGATACTTTTTTGGCAAAACTTTCTTAAAGTTTCTTGGTGATACCATGCTAAAAGTCAATAAATTACATGCAGGTTATGGGAAATTGGAGATTGTGCATGGAATTTCTTTACATGTTAATGAAGAAGAAATTGTCACTATTATAGGTCCCAACGGCTGTGGAAAATCAACATTTTTAAAGTCGATATTTGGATTAACAACTATCATGGATGGGGAGATAATATTCAACAACAAAAACATCACAAATATGAGGCCTGACTTAATAGCAAGAGAAGGCATTGGCTATGTTCCACAGTTGGACAATGTTTTTCCAAACTTAACAGTTGAGGAGAATTTGGAGATGGGTGGTTATATACTCCCAAAATCACAACTCAAAGAGCGTATGGAGGAAGTTTATGATTTCTTTGAAGTTTTGAGGGAAAAAAAGGATGTTCTTGCAGGTTCTTTGAGTGGTGGAGAGAGGCAGATGCTTGCAATGGCGAGAGCGTTAATGGCAAAACCAAAACTCCTGTTGTTGGATGAACCTACTGCTGGTTTATCTCCAAAGATGGTATCCACAGTTTTGAAAAAAATCAGGGAAATTACAGATATGGGTGTTGGAATATTGCTGGTTGAGCAAAATGCAAAAAAAGCACTCGAGATTTCAGATAGGGGATATGTTTTTGCAGGTGGTGTTGTTGTTTATGAGGGGAAAGCTTCAGATATCCTAAACCACAAAGAGATTGGAGAGTTATATCTTGGAAAAAAGGCATTGTGATGTGCATTAGATTAAACGCTCATGTTCATTTGGGATTACCCATATAAATAGTGTGCTGTTATTGTGGTTTTGCAGGCAGCATATAAAAATTATCAATGGTAAAACTTGTTTGCTATAAGTAATGATGTTTGCGGATGAGCATAACCATTATAAACCCTTAGAGTTAAAATTAAAAGAATATAATTTAATGGGTCAGGGGGTTTGACCAAACTGTTGAGGGGTTGGGTAAAAGTATAGAGGCAGGTTAGGGGGAGATGAACAATTATTTAAGAGATTAAGGGGGGAGAAAATAATTTTTTATTTTTTAAAATAAAATTTAAGGGGAGAAATGATGGTTTTCAAATTCATTAAAAAATTATCTGGAGTGGATAAAAAGTTAGTTAGTGAAGGCGATGAACTATTTAGTAAGTGCGAGTATATAAATGCTTTGGAGAAATATAAAGAAGCACTAAATATTAATCCAAATAATGTTGATGCTAAAAATGGGATTGAAAAGATTGAAAAAATTGTGTTTTTAAAAAAAGCAGGAAAAAAATTATTCAATGAATGTAAATATTCAGAAGCGTTGGATAAGTTTAATAGGATTTTAAAATTAAACCCGAATGATAAAGGAGCTAAGAAATATGTTGAGAGAATTGAGAAAATCACTTCTCTTAAAAACGAAGGTATAAAGTTATTTGGTGAATGTAAATATTCAGATGCATTAAGTAAGTTTAATGAGGTTCTAAAATTAAACCCGAATGATAAAGAAATTATGGAATATGTTGAGAGAATTAATACAATTAACTCCCTTAAAAACGAAGGTAGGGGATTATTCAATAAATGTAAATATTCAGATGCGTTAAGTAGATTTAAAGATGTTTTAAAATTAAACTTAAATGATGTAGAGGCTAAGGAATATGTTGACAGAATTAATAGGATTAATACACTTAAAAACGAAGGAAAAAGATTGTCCAATGAATGTAAATATTCAGATGCGTTAAGTAAGTTTAATGAGGTTCTAAAATTAAACCCGAATGATAAAGAAGTTAAAGAATATGTTGAGAAAATTAACAAAAAACTTATTGAAATCAAACTTATCAACAATATTGACAATATGAACATTACAACTTATAAAGATGTGTATCATAAAAACAAAGATATTTTTAACAAACGTGATGACTTGTTAGAGCATTATCTCAATAAACTAAAAGAAATGATAAAAGAGTTGAATAATAAGGGGGAATATAAATTAGCAATGGATATAATTGAATTTATAATGTCTGATATTTTTAAATCAGAGCGTTTGGGAGTGTTATGGGGGTTTAAGGCTGCCAATGATGTAGAAGAAATATTCATAAAAGACGATATTGTTGTATTGAGATGTAATTGGGGATACACCTACGCCTTGGATTTAAAAACTGGTGGGGTGATTTGGGAATTTAAGGATGTATTGGCAATATCCATAAAAGACGATATTGTTGTATTGGGATGTGGCTTTTTGGATATAAAAAATATCTGCGCCTTGGATTTAAAAACTGGTTGGGTGATTTGGGAATTTGAGGCTGCTGAGAGTGTAAAAGAAATATCTATAAAAGACGATATTGTTGTATTGGGATGTAAGTGGAGATACACCTATGCCTTGAATTTAGAAACTGGTAGAAAGATTTGGGAATTTAGAGCCGCTGATAGTGTATGGGAAATATCCATAAAAGACAATATTGTTATATTGGGATGTTATAAAGGATACACCTATGCCTTGGATTTAAAAACTGGTAAGGAGATTTGGGAATTTAAGGCTGCTGAGAGTGTAGAGGAAATATCCATAAAAGACGATATTGTTGTATTGGGATGTGGTGAGCTTTTGAAGAAGGAGATAAAAAATATCTACGCTTTGAATTTAAAAACTGGTAAGAAGATTTGGGAATTTAAGGCTGATGAGGATGTAAGGGGAATATCCATAAAAGACGATATTGTTGTATTGGGATGTTTGGGAGGATACACCTACGCCTTGGATTTAAGAACTGGTAATAAGATTTGGGAATTTAAGGCTGCTGGGAGTGTATTGGCAATATCCATAAAGGACGATATTGTTGTATTGGGATGTGGTGATGGATACACCTACGCCTTGGATTTAAAAACTGGTGGGGTGATTTGGGAATTGCTACACCTATCCAAAACAACCCTAAACAACTTAATAAACCAAGTAGAAAAACTAATAAACAAAAAACTATCATACTCAAACCCAGAAAAAGCAATGATATATGATGCAATGATATATTTGAAATTAGCAAAAGAAGAGTTAAACAAATATAACATCAAAAAAGCCTACGAATATGTAAAATTGGCAGAAGTCAATGCTTCGCCAGAACGTTGACTACCTACTAAACAACGCCAAGAAATACTCTGAAGAAGGAAAGGAAAAATACAACAAAAAGTTCTATTCAGAAGCAATTGAATTATTTAACAAATCAATAGAGGAATATGAAAAAGTAAAATCAATATCACTCAATAAAAACAATAAAGAACTATTCAATAAAGCAGTTAATAACATAACAACCTTAAAAAAACTTATTTTAAACTCAGAGTTTTACATTATCCAAAATAATATAAAAACCAACTTAAACTTAAAAAATCCCAAAGATGGCTATAAAAACTTAGAAAACAACCTTCAAGAACTAAAAGAACTGCATAAAAAAGCAGAAGAACTAAAACACTCCGAACTAATAAAACACATAAACACCCTAATAGACAAAACAGAAAGAAACACTGACTCTTTAAAAATAAAATACCTAAAAGAGGAGTATGAAAAGAACAACAATAACATAACAAGGTTAGAGAACCTACTAAACGAATCATATAAAATTGAAAAGGAAATAAAACATTATAAGGATAATCTGAGAGAGTTGCAAAGATTAATAGCAGATAGGATTATAGAACTAAAAATAAACAACTTAGAGAAAAATACAATAGCAAAGGCAAATCTACTTTATAAAAAGAAAGAATACTTTAAAAGTAGAGAGGTGTATAAAAACGCATTAAAAGAGTTAAATGACATTGAGGACTACGCTGTAAAACTAAAAATAGTTAGATTTAGAAATAAACTAAACAACCTAAAAAACCTAATCAACGAAAACATAAGGCGGTTAAATGACATACTACTATCAGAAGAAAAACCTGAAAAAACTGTTGAACTAATTGACATTGAAGAGATAAACTTAGAAAATATCCAATACACTCCAAAAACACCTGAGCAATTTACGCCTAAACCCTACCCAGCGTCTTCACTACCTTATGAACTCGCACAGAACTATAAAGATGTTGAACTTATTGGGCAGGGGGGCTTTGCGAGAGTTTTCAAAGCAGTTAGGATAAAAGACAACCTACCCGTAGCAATAAAAATACCTATATCCTTAGACCCACAGACAGGAAAATCGTTTATAAACGAACTAAAGATTTGGAGTAGTTTAGACCACCCAAATATTGTCAAGGTTTATGATTACAACGTTTTCCCAATCCCTTATATTGAAATGGAACTCTGCGATGCGGACTTAAATGAATATATGAAAACTAAAAAATTATCCCTAAGAGAAATATCTTTCCTAATATTCAACATCGCAGAGGGTTTAAAGTATGTACACTCTAAGGGCATAATTCATAGAGACCTAAAACCACACAATATCCTTCTAAAAGATGGAATACCTAAAATCTCCGATTGGGGGCTTTCAAAGGTTATATCTCAATCTACTTCAACAACAAGAGGCGGCTTTACTCCTTACTACGCAGCACCGGAGCAAATACGTAAGGAAATAGAAGACGAAAGAACGGATATTTGGCAGTTGGGAGTTATCTTTTATCAATTAACAACTAATCAACTACCGTTTAAAGGAGATAATTTAAGGGAAATTGATATGAACATTTTAACAAAGAAACCAACACCGCCAAAGGAAATAAACCCAGAGATAGATGACACACTGAATAAAATAATCCTTAAATGCCTGAATAAAAAACCAGAGGATAGATACCAATCTGTATTAGAATTACAAAAAGATTTAGCGAAATATTTACAAATCACATTTAAAGAGGAGTTGTCTAAATCCATAACTACAAAGGACTTTTCAAGAAGTGCCTATTACTGCGGGGACTTAATACTATTAAACCTAAAAATCAACAACGGAGTGGAAGCATACAAATACATTGGAGATTTAATCCACTATGCAAAAGGAGAGGTTAAAGAGGAACTACTAAAACTAAAAGAAGCGGTAAAATACAGGGTGGAAAACAACATCCCAATACCTTATGAAATAGTAAAAAAAGCAGAAGTCATAATCCATAAGATTAGATTGGGCTTTAAATCTTAACACTCATGTTCATTCAAGATTACTCATATAAATGATGTGTTGTTATTGTGGTTTTGCAGGTAGCATATAAAAATTATCAATGGTAAAACTTGTTTGCTATAAGTAATGATGTTTGCGGATGAGCATTAATCAAAAATCTAAACATTTAAATGTATAAATAAAAATCAAAAAAACTTATACTCAAAAAGATAAAAAGAATAAAAATTGATAAATCTTAAAAAATTATTATTTATGCCAATCCTAATTTTTTCTTCAAGTGTGGCATTAATCCCCCATCGTTCAAGATTTCCATCATGAATTCTGGGAGTTTTTGTGCTTTTAACTCCTCTCCAGTAGTTAAGTTCTTTATTATACCTTTGTCTAAATCCACCTCTAATATATCTCCTTCTTTAACGTGTTTTGTTATGTCTTTACATTCTAATAAAGGTAATCCAATGTTTATTGCATTTCTATAGAAAATCCTTGCAAAACTCTCAGCAATAACTAATGATATTCCAGCTCCTTTTAATCCAATTGGAGCGTGTTCTCTACTTGAACCACAACCGAAGTTTTTACCTCCAACAATGATGTCTCCTTTTTTAACTTTTTTTGGAAAATCAGGATCTGCCCCAGTCATAGCGAATTTTGCAAGTTCTTCTTCTGTTGTATATACTAAATATCTTGCTGGCAATATTGCATCTGTATCAATGTTATCTCCAAACACCCATGCCCTACCTTTTATAACTTTCTCTACCATCTATCTCACCTCTTTTTTTATTTTTAATATTGGATGCGTTAGAAATTGACAAACTCCTAATTTAAGTTTATTAAGTTATTGTTAATTAACCCATTTTGAATTTTAAGGATGTCTATCTTCTTTTAACTTTTACAAAGGAAATCTATTACAATTCCATCAACAATTTTTCTAAAACTTTTATGTCACATTCAATTTCAATTGGTTTTTCACTTGCCCTTATTGCCGCATCTGGGTCTTTTAATCCATGTCCTGTTGTTATACAGACAATTCTCTCATCCCTATCAATAACACCCATGTCTAACAATTTTATCAAACCAGCGATTGATGAGGCAGACGCTGGCTCAACAAAAATCCCCTCTGTTCTTGCTAATAATTTTTGAGCGTGTATTATTTCCTCATCTGTGACAGATTCTGCTGTTCCTCCTGATGAGTATATTGCATCCAATGCCTTTGGTGCATTTACTGGATTTCCAATCCTTATTGCTGTTGCTATTGTCTCTGGATGTTCCTCTGGAATAATTTCTTTTGCTCCCTTTTTAACTGCGTCAACTATTGGCTTTGCACCCTCTGCCTGAATTCCAGTCATTTTTGGGAGTTCATCAATAATTCCTGTTTCTCTAAACTCCTTAAATCCTTTCCATATAGCGGAGATATTTCCTGCATTCCCTACTGGTAAAATTACCCTATCTGGAACCTCCCAGTTTAACTGGTCGCAAATCTCAAATCCAATAGTTTTTTGCCCTTCTAATCTAAATGGGTTAACTGAATTGAGCAAATATAGAAGTTTCTTCTCTGCAAGTTCTCTGACCATCTCCAAAGCATCATCAAAGTTCCCTTTAATTTGAATAACCTTTGCTCCATAGAACATTGCTTGAGCAAGTTTTCCCAATGCTACTTTCCCTTCTGGCAATAGAACAATACATTTTTTACCACTTCTTGCTGAATATGCTGCCAATGAAGCAGATGTGTTTCCAGTTGATGCACATCCTACAACTTTAACTCCAAGTTCATTAGCCCTTGTTACACCAACAGTCATTCCTCTATCCTTAAAACTTCCAGTTGGATTTGCTCCTTCATTTTTTACATATAATTCTTTCAATCCCAACTCTTTTGCAAGGTTGTCACATTTGTATAAAGGAGTCCCTCCTTCATGAAGGGTGACGATCTTTTTTGGGTCTTTTACAGGCATATATTCCAAGTATCTCCAAACTCCAATTTCTCTCTTTCTTAATGTTTCTTTTGATACCTTTTCCTTTATTGCCTCATAATCATAAACAATCTCTAACAAACCACCACATTCGCAGGTGTAAATTATCTCATCGAAATCGTACTCTTTTCCACATCTAATACATTTTTGAATCATATTATCACCAAAATTAAATTAAAGTTATCCAATAATCTTAATAATTTTTTATAGACGTGAATTATAGTTGTTTACGTTAGATGTAGGACATAATTCCAATAAATTTATGGAAGATATTTGACTTATTTTAAAATTTTAAGAATTATAACAATCATTTAAAAATTTAAGGTATATAAATAAATTCCAATAAATTTCGCAAACAACTATATAATCATCTGCTTAGAACGTATAAAATCCCAATTTTATCATTAAGTTTATTTTTTATTCAGAATTTAGTAAAATTTTGCACAATTATAATAATTCTTAAGCAATTTCGCAGACGACTATATACAAAGTGGTATAAATTTTTATCGTTAGTTAATGTTAAGAATCAAATCAAGCCCTACCAAAAATAAAATAACCCCAAATATTCTCCTCAATACTCTTACATCTAACTTCGTTGATAGTTTAACACCATAAGAAGAAAATGTTGCACTTGGTATCGCAATACACAACCCAACAAGAAGAGATACATAACCCACACAATATAAACTTTGGGAAAGATTAATGTTAGGATCTGCACTTAAATAGGGTATTAGCCCCCCAAATGATGTCAAGATTATCATTCCAAGGGATGTTCCAATGGCTTTTTTTATTGGAAACTTTAAAAACAAAACCATAACTGGAATTGCCATAACTCCTCCCCCTAAACCAACCATTCCTGTAAAAATTCCAATTAAAAATCCGCTGATAAGGAGATAAATTAAATTGGGCCTTACAAAATCCCCAACCTCTTTAATTTTTGGATAGTTTATCATATTTATTGAGATTGCAATTAGGACGATTCCAAATATAGTTCTCAATAATTCCCCACTCAAATAGTTAACAACAATAGTTCCGCTAATGTAGGAACCAATCATCCCCATTATGCCCATTATTACTGCTGATTTCCAATCGACATTTTTGAGTTTGCTGTGCTTATATGCTCCAACAAGGGAAGTGATGAATACAACAAACAAACTCGTGCCAAACGCCATCTTCACAGCAAATTCCTCTGAAATATTTAGATAATCAAATGCATAAATTAAGGCAGGAACTACTATAAATCCCCCACCAACTCCAAGTAATCCAGATAATATTCCGACAACAACACCAAGCAAAATAAAAATTAAAAATAACATAATTTCCCGACTTCAAATTTTTTACACGCCCATTATAGTTCTTAGCAGATTCCTTAATCCAGGGGCTAATCCTAAGCACATTATGGTTATTTTTAGGATATTTTTCAGGTCTTTGTTATCCACTTCTTCATTTATTAAATATAAAGCAATTAACACAACAGCCAATTTTAAAGGTATCATCACATATGCCCCAAACATATCCATGAAAAACCTTGGGATGGGGTGCTGTTCCCAATATCCATAAATTCCTATCCCTACTGCCGTTGCTGAAGCATCCACTAATTGAGAAAATATAGCATATTTATCTATTTTTGAGGAGATAATCTTATTTTCAATTTTTGTTTTTTTGATTATAAATACTGTAAGGATATATGTTGGGAATAATATCAAAGAAACATACAATAATGCTTCCCAATGCACAATTCTATTTAAAAAATCTGGCAAAAAGTAAATTATAGGCAACAAAGCAAAAGGAATTGCCAACTTATAATACCTCTCCCTCAACAAGACTCCTGATATCAAAATTGAAGCCATATAATAACTTCCAATTAAAATGACAATTCCCGGAGTTATTGTAAAAAAACTTCTCTCTATAACTCCTGCATCCACCAATGCCCTCATTAGGGAAATTAGAACAACATAAAAAACAGTAGTTTGGGCAAATTTTTCATCAATTGCAACTCTTAATTTCACACATGCTTTATAGAAAATGTAAACCATAAATGTGAGAAAAATACCATAGGTAATTTCCTGAACGAGGTTGTATCCACTTCCTTCTATCATTGGTTTGATGTAGTATTCGTAGATAAATTCTTTTATAGCAGATAGCATATTATCCTCCATTATTCATTCTTAAGGACAAATACAACCGTATCTAACCCTCCATACATAACTCTAAATTCCTCTTTTATTTTGTAGTTGTTGTTTATCGCTGCATTTCTTAAAATTTTGTCCTCTGCAGTAATGATTATTATTCTTGAATCATCATGAGTTATCTTTTTCAATGAATTTAAGAAGTTGTTGTATAAATTTCTAACCATCTTTTTACCACCAATTCTTATACCATAAGGGGGATTTGTGATAACAACATCTACTCCATCCTTCAAATAATCAATTTTTTCCAGTTCTGTTGCATCTCCTTCGATAAATTTTATTGTATCTACAACGCCAACATTCTCTGCATTTTTTACAGCCCCACTTATGTGCTTTTTAAATTTCTCAACACCATAAAGTTTTAGCATTTTTTTATTTTCAACAATTTGACTTTTTATCTCATCTAACGCTTCCCTACCAAATATTTTTATAAATGCAAAATCGTCCCTAAATTTCCCTGGGGGGATGTTCCTTTTGATCATTGCCGCCTCTACCAAAATTGTTCCACTCCCACACATAGGGTCTAATAAAATCTCATCATCTTTCCAATTGGAGAGTTTTACCAATGCAGATGCAATCGATGCATTTAAATGTGCTGGGTGGTTATATGCTCTATATCCTCTCCTATGTAACCCTTCATCTCCAGTAGTGTCAATCCCAATAATTAGCTCATTAAAAATTACATCAACCCTAATAATGACGTCTGGATTGTCTAAATTCACCTTAAGCCTAACACCTTTTGCATTCTTGTATGCATCTATAACCGCCTGTCCTGCAACCCTACCAACATCTATGGATGTAAAATCATGCTCTCCCGCCCTTAATGGTCTTATTGCAAATGCCTGCTCTTCCCTTATCCATTCAGTCCAATCAATCTCATAGACACTTTTATATATATCGTCAAGAGTTATATTCTCAAACTCTTCAAGTTTTAATAAAATTATAGTCCTTTCTATTGTTCTTGATAGATAATTAACTTTAGGAATTAATTCAAAATCCCCTTCAAAAAATATTCTTCCCTTACCCTCTTTTATCCTGAAAATTCTTCCACCAAGCTCCTCGATTTCATCTGATGAGATTTTTTCAAGCCCTGGTGGAAGTGTTGCGTAATATTTGAACTTAATACTAACACCTCCTTAAACAACATAAAAAATTTATAAATCTGATGACACATTAAATTAAATTCAAAGATTATTTAAAAATGGTGAAAAAATGGAGGACTTTGTTGCTTATGTTATTATGGCCATAATAGTTCTCTCCTATATTTCAGCGTTATTGCAGAAAGATTTGATTAAGTGTGTGGTTTTCACTGGATTAGGTGGATTGGGTCTTGCTTATTTGTATTATGTTCTTCTTGCTCCAGATGTTGCTTTAACAGAGGCAATCCTTGGAGGGGCTGTCTTGCCCGCATTTTTCGCCTTTACCGTTAGAAGAACTCAAAGAATTGACGAATAAATTGAATAAATTAATTGATAATTATAAGGGTAGTGCATAGTTTATATAATCACTTTTTGTATCTTATTTTTATCCCATTATATTTAAATTTTTTAATTATGTACCACCCTCGTCTTATATCAATTTAAAGGAAGAATTGTTGCTATTCAAAATTCGTTAATGTATAAATAAGTTTAAAAATTAATAGCAAAACCTGGGTTTTGTCGTATGGATTAATGGCAAAATCCAAGGGATTTTGCCGTATCAATTTCGCACACGACTATAGTAACCCAGGATCCTTACTTTTTAGCAGCGTTGTTTGTGCCTTTTGCAATAATAATGGGTATATTGATAAGCAGGAGGTTAAAAGGGGATGATAATAATGAAAATTAAAGAAGTTATGAATAAGGAATTTATAGAACTCTCTCCAAATGATATTGGAGGAGAGGTTGTGCAGATGCTCTACAAAAAAAGAAAAAACTATGCTCCAGTTGTGGAGGATGGAAAACTTGTGGGGTGGATAACGACTCTTGATTTACTTGCAGGATGTAAACATTCAAAAATTGAGGATTTAATGCTGTTTATTGATGAAATAAAAGTTTTAAAAGAAGAAGATGAATTAACAGAAGAGATTATAGAAGAGATGATTAAAAATGAAGACATTGCATATCCTGTTGTTAATAATAATGATGAAGTTGTTGGAACGCTGAGTGTTTTTGATTTGTTAAAATTTTATAAAAAGTAATTAATCTTCTTTAAATTTTCTTTTAATTTTTTCGAAATTCGTCTATTTTTTTAGAATTTATGCGAAAAAAGTATAGATAAGTTATTATTTATTTAAGTTTAATTTATTTAAGTTTATATTTAAGTTATTTTTATTGATGAAAGTATTAGATTTGTAGTTGTGAATTGATGTTTGGAATGACATTTTACAGGGGTCTGTCCAACGTGAACAATCATAGACAAATGTCCACGTTGGACTTGGATGTCATCAGCCTCAGTTCCCTCTGGGTTCATCGGGAACATATCATCGGTCTCCATCCCTGTCACGGACATAAAAACCTAACGGTTTTTAAGTTCCCGTCGCTTCGCTCCGGGAGAACTCCAGCTCCGCCCATAGATTTAACACTCAGTAAAGTCCGCCTCCTTAGGTCTCCAGTATCCACCTTCATCAGAGGCATCATCCTTATAGTTACATGTATATAAACTCATTATATAAAAATTTCGAAAACGAAAATACATTAATGTCCACATTCGTCAATGAAAAATTAAACAGTTTCAAACGGCTTAACATAATTTAAAAGGTGGGAGATTGCATATCCAACTGAAATTAAATAGGGAGATGAGTGAGATTTTTAGAGAGATTCTGGTAGATAAAGAGACAGATGATTTACCAGATGATGATGAATTGATCAATGAAGTAGTTGAGCATTTAAAAAAGGGATTTGATAAAGAAAAAATGACTTTTGACGAAAGAAAATATACAGACAGAAAAATTAAAGAATATATTCCATTAGAGCTTTTTAGGGTTATGGCATATATAGTAATAAAAAAAATTAAAGAAAGAGGTTCAGAAATAACACTATATGAGATAGGATACGAATTTGGAAAATTTTTAAAACCAAAAAACATTAGAGAGTTAAAAACATTTTTTAGAAAAAACAATTTGGGAATTTTGGAGATTGAAAGTAGGAAACCATTTATTTTAAAAGTAAGGGAATGTGCAATGTGTGATAGTTTGGAAGTTAATGAACCAATTTGTTATTTTGACGCTGGATTACTTGCGGGAGCGTTGGAATGCATACTAAATAAAACTGTGGTAGTTGATGAAATAAAATGTATGGGCCAAGGGTACGATGCCTGTTACTTCAAAATAGAAATTGTAAAAGATTAACACTACATCACCGAATACTTGAACTAATATTACATAATAAAAACGAATTTCGTACCACAAGTATAATATAGTTATAAAAAATAACAATACTAATGTACAAAATATTAAACAATAAAATATTGAAAAAATGAATAATTAGACATGGTTGGTGAAATTAATGAAAGCAGATGCTGTAAAAATTGCAGATGGAGTATATTGGGTAGGGGTCTTAGATTGGGACATTAGAAAATACCACGGCTATACCTTAAAAGGAACAACCTACAATGCATACCTTGTGTTCGGAGAAGAGAAAGTTGCTTTAATAGATAACACATACCCTGGAACTTCCGCTCAAATGTGGGGGAGGATAAAAGACGCATTTGAAAAAGAGGGGAGGGAATTTAAGATTGATGTAATTATTCAAAACCACGTAGAAAAAGATCACAGTGGAGCTTTACCAGAAATCCACAAAAAATTCCCAGAAGCACCAATATACTGTACTGAGGTTGCAGTTGAGGGACTTAAAAAACACTACCCATCATTAAAAGATGCACCATTTAAAGTTGTTAAATCATTAGACAAGGTAGATTTAGGTGGAAAAACATTAGTATTCTTAGAAGCTCCGTTATTACACTGGCCAGATAGTATGTTTACATTCTACGCAGAAGAAGGAATTTTATTCTCAAACGATGCATTTGGGCAACACCTTTGCTTCACAAAGAGATTTGACCATGAAATTCCGGAGTATGTTTTAATGGATGCTACTAAAAAGTTCTATGCAAACCTAATAACACCATTATCAAAATTGGTCTTGAAAAAGTTTGAAGAAGTAAAAGAACTTGGATTGCTTGAGAAGATAAAAATGATTGCTCCTTCACATGGACAAATCTGGACAGATCCAATGAAAGTTATAAATGCCTATGCAGACTGGGCTACAGGAAAATGTAAAGACAAAGTTACAATTGTCTATGACACAATGCACTACTCAACCCAAAAAATGGCACACGCATTTGCAGAAGGTTTAATTAGTGGGGGAGTAGATGTTGTTATGTACTACTTGCATGAAGATGAAAGAAGTGAAATTGTTAAGGATATCTTAGATAGTAAGGCAGTTCTCTTTGGAATTCCAACAATATACGATGAGCCATACCCAAGTATGGGGGACTTAATATACTACCTTAGAGGGTTGAGATTCAACAGAACAGGTAGAAAGAGATTGGCTCTTGTATTTGGTTCAATGGGGGGCGAAGGTGGAGCAGTTAAAAAACTTGCAGAAGAACTTAAAGAATGTGGATTTGAGGTTTTGGATGAATATGAACTCTACTATGTCCCAACAGAGGATGAATTAGAGAAATGCTACAACATGGGTAAAAGATTGGCTGCAAAAATAAAAGAACAATAATTATTTTTTCTCATTTTTTATCTCTATTTCATTTTTATTATTATTTTATGGTAATAATTTATTTTATTTTTATTTTTAGAATATTTTAATTCCATAATATTTATATATTTAAATTTATTTTTACGCTACTTTTACCATCATTTATATTTTAAGGTTTCAAAATCGCACCGTTAAGTACATATTTGAGTTAATAATAAATTAAATTTGGTGATGGCTATGAAAGAAATTATTAAGTGGGATAAATCTTTAGAAACAGGTATTAGGGCATTTGATGAAGAACATAAATTTTTAGTAAAAACATTAAATGAAATTTATAACCTATTGGAAAAAGGAAATAAAGATGAAGCAAAAAATATTCTAAAAAAGAGAGTTGTAGAATACGCTGCAAAACATTTCAAACACGAAGAGGAAATTATGGAAAAGTATGGATATCCAAATTTAGAAAGGCATAAAAAAACACATGAAATATTTGTTAAAACAGTTATAGAGAAATTACTTCCAGAGATTGAAAAAGGTTCAGAGGAGGATTTTAGAAGTGCCTTATCTTTCTTGGTGGGATGGTTAACTATGCACATTGGAAAGCCCGATAAGGATTATGGAGAGTGGTTTAAAGAGAAAGGTATTACTATTGATGAAGACCCTATCATCATAGATTAATTAACCAATATTATTCCAAATTTTGAATTATTTAGTATAATTTTTAATGAAATTCGAACCGTTAATAATATATATTCTAACCATAAATTAGTTAAAATGTAAACAATCAATAAAAAGATTTTAGGTGAGAATATGGAGTTGGAGTTAATAAATGAACACAAAATAGGAGTAACAAAAGGAACAGAGTTAGAAAAAGAAGTCCAAGCAAACTTTGAGGGGGAGTGTAAAGAAGTTGGGTTATACTTAGCAATGGCAAGACAGGCACAAAGAGAAGGATTGCCAGAGGTTGCTGAAGTTTTAATGAGAATTGCAATGGAAGAGGCTGAACACGCTGCACACTTTGCTGAGATGAATGGAATTATCTCAGAGAATTTAAAAGAGAACATTGAAATGATGTTAAAAGGAGAATGTATGGCAAACAAAGAGAAAAAAGCTGCTGCAACCAAAGCAAAAGAATTAGGTATTGATCCAGCTCATGACTTCTTTGATGAAAGTTCAAGAGATGAAGCAAGACATGCAAAAATGTTAAAAGGGATATTAGACAGATACTTCAAATAATTTCTCTTAAATAATTTTTTATTTCTAATTTATTTCTAAATTAATTTTTTATTAATTAATTTATTTTTATTTTAACTGCTCCAAAATAATCGCTGGACATACCTTTTTTATACCCTCTATCTTTCCAATCTTGTTAAATATTATATTTGTCAGCTCTTGCCCATCTTTTGCCCAAATCTCGGCCATTATCATGTGGTCTCCTGTTGAAGTATATACTTTCTTTACTTCCTCAAATTCGCACAATTTTTTTGCTACCATTAAAAAATTCTGGGGGTCAGTATCAAATCCGGTCAAAGCGACAACATTATATCCTATCTTTGATGGATCTATTACTGCAATGTAACCTTTTATTATTCCTTCTTTTTCCATTTTTCTTACCCTTTTTCTAATAGAACTTTCACTTGTATTCAACTCTTTCGCAATTTCTGTAAATGGCTTCCTTCCATCTTTCATAAGGATCTCTAATATCTTCATGTCCTTTGCATCCAACATGTCACCCCCAAATTCGCACAATTGTGTTTAAATTTAGTGCTATATTATCTGATATTCGCCCAGAAAGTAATATAAATCGTAATTTATTATATAGTTTTTTATTAAAATTTTTAAATAAAGCAATTAGAAAAAGTGATAACATGGCTGTTGAAATTATCGTAGATAGAGAAAAATGTATCGGATGTGGAAAATGCTATGATGTATGCCCAAAAGGCCCATTAATTTGGAAAAAAGATGAAGATGGGAAGTATTACGCTTATTCTGTTGAATATTGCCATAACTGTAAATTCTGTGCTGGAAGATGTCCTACAAATGCCATACAGGTTTTAGTAAAAAAGAATGAAAAATAACACAGCAGATCGTGTGGTTGGTGTCATTGATTTTAAATTATACTATTTGATAATGTCGAACCTTAACCAACTGTTTTGTAAGTCTCATATCAGTAAAAATAAAACGAAAATAGTAAATTTTATTTAAATCTCCTTCTTCCCCCAATATTTTCTATAATCTTTAAAAATTCTTTTTCTTTTTCCTCAACATTTTCAAACGCATAGATTCTGAAAGTTATGCTTTTAAACCCTTCTTCTATTTTTTCTCCCTCATAGACGTCTATAATTTCAATATCAAATTTGTTTTTTAGCAAATCTAAGATGATATTTTCATTAACCTCCTTCTTAAACAATATAGAAATATCCCTGTAGTATTTTGGCAGATTTTCATTTTTCCATTTTTTTAATTCCTCCTCTTCCATAACCATGACATTTGATGTGCTGAGCTTTATTTCTTTTCCATTTTTCTCAATTATTATGTAGTCTCCATCAACATCCTTTAAAATACCATAATGAACATTTCCTGAGTAAATATGCTTTAACCCTACTTCTTTTCCTTTCATTTTTGATAGTTTTTCCATTTCCTTTGTTAGTGCAAATACTGCCTTATCTGAATAACTTACCCCCCTTTTTGCCTCATTTCCAAAGTGCTTTGCCGCTTCTTTCATTAATTTTACAAATCCTTCTCTATCCTTCTTTTCTACAATACTTTTTATCAAATTACACTGACTTATGAATGTTTCATGAATATGCTTTATTTGTGGGTTATGCATTTGGATATCTGCATATAGGTATGGATTCTGCCCAATAATCCTCCCAATTATATATATCATCAATTCGTAAATTGGAGACGCGTATTTCCTTGATTCCTTTATATTAACCCCTAATTCCTTTAATGTTGCCCCCAATGAGATGTACGCAAAATGCGTTAATCCTTGCACAACTCCCATAATTCTATCATGTTCTTCTGGTTTTATTATAATTACCCTTGCTCCTTCCTTTTCAAGGAAATCTTTAACCTTTCTAAACCATTCACTTTTCATGTGTTTTTCAGAAGGAGTTAATATAACAACCTGCCTCATTAGGGATGGGGTGGAAGGACCAAACATTGGGTGTGTTGGAATAACAGTAACCCCTTCTTTTGCATACTCTTCCATTGTCTTTGAGGGGATTTCTTTTATTGATGTTATATCCATCAGCAAACAACCTTCTCTAACGTGCGGAGCAACTTCTTTTATAACTCTTTCAGTAACATTTATTGGAACCGCTATGATAACAATATCTCCTTCTTTTGCAGCCTCTATGTTATTGTTTGTAAATTTGACTCCTAACTCTTTCTCAACACTTTTTCCCTTTGCTATATCCCTCCCTGTAACGGTCACATCAAAGCCCTTATTTCTTAAATATTTGGCAAACCATTTTCCAAGACCATCAGTACCTCCAATTATTGAAATTTTGTAGTTTTTCATAATATGCCTCCAAACACTTTTTAATTAGCAAAGAAATATAAAAATATCAAATTTTGCCCAAATCCCAATAAAGTCCCCATAATAACTTGTAAGGGCGTGTGTTTCTCCAAATATATACGTGACCACATCGTAAATATGAGGAACCCAAGATAGATAAAAATTATTATATATGGCAAATCTCCACAAATTTGATTTGACTTGATTAGAGCTGTTATTATTGCTGAGAGTCCATAACAATGTATGCTTATCTTCCAGAATGAGGTTATTATTAATATAGATAAAATATTAGTTAAATAAAATTTTGATAGGAAACTTGGTTCAATAATAACTAATATAAGACCATATATTGCCATTATAATTAGTGGGATCATCCTTTCATTTCTATCTGGAATATCCCATTTTTGATTTCTAATTTTTGCCCACAAAATCCAAATTATAGCTGGAATCAATGCTAAAGTTACCAAATCCTTAATATCCGACATTATACACGGAAAGGCTGCTATGGCTAAAAAAGGAAATGCCTTTGAGACAATCTCTGCGAATTTAACGAATCTTGTATTTTTTTCCAAGGTCATCTACCCCTGCAAAATTAAATATTTAGTAAGGCCGTTCTGCAATTAAAAACAATAACCTACTTCAATTTAAACATAGAATTCGTTAAACAGGCCTTAAATTAAAATTTAAGATAATGATTTATGACGCCAACAACTATAGATTGCAGTATCCTATGAGAAAATCATTTTGGTTTTGCTAAACATTTTTTTAAGTTTCATTTAGAAAAGTCCAAATGCCCATAAGAACAGAGGGATTGCAACAATTGCCCAAACTAAAATATTCCAGTGTATAACCTTTGAACCATCAAATGGGGGAATAGGCAACATGTTAAATGCTGCAAGGAATAGATTGACATAATATCCTATATCAGAAATTATTGGGATGTTTAATATTAAAAATAAAAATGCTAACGCAATGTTTGTTAACGGCCCTGCTAATGCTATAATCCCATTTTCTTCGGTTGTGAGGTAATCTTTATATATATAAACTGCCCCAGGAGCAATAAACGTAAAACCAAGTATTATTTTTAATATAAGTCCTAATGCCAAACCTTCATACCATGCTCTAAATTCACTCCATGCCCCAAAATGCCTTGCAACTGTTCTATGTGCCAACTCGTGCAATATAAACCCAGTTCCAACAGTAAATAAATAAATAATAAGTAAGATAAAAAACCACAAATCAAATGAAAATCCTCTTGGCCATGCAAATATTATAGCAATTGCAAAAGTAGATACTACCAAATCAATTAATTCCTTTTTACTAAACCTGAATAAATTATCCATACTCATAAAACCCTCTCCTTAATTTAGTTTATAGTCATTTGTGGGATTTTTATCACTTGTTCAACCATAACAAAATTTTTGAAAGAATAATTAATCATGTAAAAAATTTCAAATAGGGTCGATTTGTGCTTTTAATTTTATGCCTTACAGCATATATATTTTTTCTATAAATCATTTGGGTGATAAGATGGAAGTTTTGTGCATAGATATTGGAAAAGGGACACAAGATATTCTATACATAGACACCAACAAAAATATTGAGAACTCCATAAAGCTAATTCTCCCATCTCCGACAGTAATTTTGGCAGAAAAGATAAAGAAAATGAATGAAGATTTAAAGATAGATGGAGTTATAATGGGAGGGGGCCCCGTAAATAAGGCAATAAGTGAGCATATAAAAAAAGGGTTTAAAGTTGAGATATCAGAAAATGCAGCAAGAACGATAAGGGATGATTTGGAAGAGGTAAAAAAGAAGGGAATAATAATTAAAGAAAGTATAGAGAACCCAAACGTCATTTTTAGAGATTTGGATTTTGACATGCTAAAAAATATATTCACATCAATAGGTAAGGAATTTAATCCTGACTTTGTGTGTGTGGCGTGCCAAGACCATGGTTTTGTTAAGGGGCAGAGTGACAGAATTACAAGGTTCAAATATTTTGAAAATAAGTTAAAAGAAACAAAAGACCCGTATAAATTTTACTTTGAAGAAAAAACAGATTATTTTTCAAGGTTTGATGCAATCTTAGAAACATTAAAAGAGAACAACTACAAAGGATTTGTAATGGATAGTAAGATCGCCTCTATATGTGGAATTTTAAACTATGCAAAGGAAAATGGCATTGATGAATTTATTGGTTTGGATATTGGTAATGGTCATACGTTAGGAGTTTCTATAAAAGATGGAAAAATTATGGGGTTATTTGAGCATCACACAAGACTTTTAACCCCTAAAAAATTAAAAAACATTGTCGATAAATTGGCAAATGGAACATTAACAAACGAAGAGATATTTAATGATAATGGCCATGGGGCCGTGGTTTTAGACAGCATAAATCCCGAAGAAATTTTAATTGCTGGACCAAATAGAGAGATGTTTAAAGATTATGGAAAATACGCCTATCCGGGTGGAGATGTGATGATTACTGGATGTGTTGGGTTATATGACGTGTTAAAATCTATAAAGGGGTTCTGAGCGAAACGAAGCATCCTAAAAGAAATCTAACATAGAAAAGAAATTGGTTTACTCGTGCCTTATTAAGAGGCACTGCCGAGTGAAGCGAGGCAGTGCATCCTTTTTGATGAAATCGAAGCGAAGCTTCGAGCTGCAAAACCGACAGGTTTTGCTTAACTTTTTTAAAGCTTCTTTTAAAGGTTTCATATAGAAGCTAAGAGGCATTGCTGAGCGAAGCGAAGCAATGCATCCCTTTGATGAAACTTTTTAAAAGTTTCGATGAGATGATTACTGGATGTGTTGGGTTATATGACGTGTTAAAATCTATAAAGGGGTTCTGAGCGAAATGAAGAATGTTTATCTTGACAATCTTTTACTCATAAATGTTCATAAATGTCCATGTATAATTAAACAGTTTCAAACAATAATACAGCATTATGACTTTATGAGGGATAATATGAGAATTGGTATCGTTGGTGGTGGTTTAGGCGGACTTTTAACTGCTGCCTTATTATCAAAGAACCACGATGTTGTTATTTTTGAGAAATTGCCCTTTGTTGGAGGTAGATTTACAAATATTGAATATAAAGGATTTCAACTAACTACTGGAGCTTTACACATGATTCCACATGGAAATGATGGATATTTGGCGAGATTGTTGAGAGAATGTGGATGTAATGTTAAAATAATAAATTCAAATCCAGATGGACTTTTTAGGGTGAATGGCAAAGATTATGCATACAAAGACCTTTTCAACCTTGTAGGTTTGAAAGATAAATTAAAAGCTCTAAAAATGGCAGCAAATTTAAAAATAGGTAATGTTGATAAAAGTATGTCTTTTGGAGAGTTTTTGGAAAGTGTAGATTTGGCGTTAAAGGTTGGAAATGCATTTACTGGATGGGCATTGAGTTTAACTGCCTACGAAACACCGATGGAAGAGATTATTGAGATAGCAAAAAACTACCATAAGTTTGGAGGACCTGGAATTCCAATTGGAGGTTGTAAGGGAGTTATTGATGAACTCGTTAGGGCTATAAAAAATAATAATGGTATTATAAAGGTTGAGTGTGAAGTGAAAAGCATTGAAATTGAAGATGATAAAGCCTACGTTATTGGAGAGGAACTCAACGAGGAGTTTGATGTTGTTGTTAGCAATCTATCTCCAAAACTAACAGAAAAAATCTCAAATGTAAAGATAATAAAAGGAAAAGAGCCAAGACCATCAAAAGGAATAAAGATATGCGTTGCTACAAAAGAGGGATTAATAAAGCATAATGGAGTTCTTTTCACTCCTGAGTGCGAGAGGATTAATGGCTTAAACCAAGTAACCAATGTGGATAAATCTCTCGCTCCTGAGGGTTACCATTTAGTTATGACACACCAAACACAACTAACAAACAACGTAAAAAAGGAGATTGATTTAGGCCTTGAGGATATTGAGAGGTTATTTAACGGCAAAGATTATGAGATATTGCATATCCAATCTTATAGGGATGAATGGCCAGTAAATCATGCATCAAATGGAACAGATTTGGATAATATTGTAAATGATAAGTTATATTTGGTAGGAGACGGAGCAAAAGGAAAAGGTGGAATTGAGGTTGAAGGCATTGCGATGGGTGTTATGAAGGTTGTTGAATACATTAATTCGTTGAACAAAACCAAAAAATAAGCAATCCAATAATATAAAATTAATTTTTAGATTTAATTAGTAATTAGTATTGAAAACATAATGTATAGTCAGTGACAAAACTTTCTAAATTGAATAAGGAATATTCGACTGCCTTCCTAATGGGCTGTTTCATAGATAGCAACAAGCGCAAAGTTTGTGTATTTTCGAGTAGCGTAATTTTTATATATCATGAAAAATATTAATTGTTTGTGGATATGCAGTCTCCGATATGTGGGGTCTTAAGCCCGAATGGAGACTGTTGAGAGCCTTGAAGATGTGGGGAGTTTCCGTTCCCCCCGAAAGCCACCCAATGAAGATGGGAGGGTGGAATGTTATCCGCTACGACAGTTTCGTATGTTTCAAAAGTAGCGGATAACCAGAACGGGCAGTTATTAACGTCTTCAATCCTTAAACGTATTTTTTCTTAAAACCTTTTACATTTGTCCAGAATCTATTCATAATCTGGTTTTTTATAATACTTCTTTAAATACCTCACCAATTCTCTCGTATAATACAATCCTTTTAAAACCACATAAACCAGCAACCTTAACTCCAAAACTAAATCATAATCCTTAAGTCCCCTACGTTTTGGTTGTTCGATTTTATCAGTAAGGTATTTATCTATCGAAGTTATAACTATCTTAACGGCGTCTATGGGTATTCACCATTCGATTTTTATCACTTTTTGTATTCTATTTTTGCCTCATTATATTTAAATTTTTTAATTGTGCACCACCCTCTAAACTTTAAATTTAAATTTAGCCATAAGCATTTTTCATAAAATTCTACTCTTAGAGTACTTTTAGAAAGAGATTTTCAAGTGAGATTATGGTAAACGTTGAAAGAATCAGCATATCATTTTCAAAATATCTTTTAAAAGAGATAGATAATGTTGTTAAAAAGAAAGGGTATTCAAGTAGAAGTGAATTAATAAGAGATGCAGTGAGAAAGCATGTTTTAGAAAGTAACTCATTAGATAAGGAAGGGAATATTAGTGGGATTATTATTGTTGTTTATACTCCAACAAAAGAGTCAATGGAAAAAATGAGTAGGCTATATTTTGAGTATAATGAGGTAGTTAAATCAATAAACCAATCATATATAACAACTTCATGTGGAAAAAATAAAAAGGTAGAAATTTTTGTTGTTGACGGTGATGCAAAGAAAATATCCGAATTTTATGATGAAATTTCAAAAATTGATGGGAAAATATACGATAAAGTTATTGTGTTTTAATTATAGTTAATTGCGAAATTTTCTACACCATGTTTATGAACTTTTTGGAAATTTTGAATAATTATTATCTATTAACTTTATAAATTTAAGATTATAAATTTTTAGAATTGAATGTTATTTTCCTAAGTAGAATATGCCTACTTTTATTTTTATGGAACAATTTTATTTAATTATTTAAATCTTCAAATTTTATTACTTTTTTTAATTATTTTTCATAATAGTTATATTAACTTTACTTAAGTAAAGAAATAATAATTATATATTTTTTTGAGTTAAAAAGGTCAAAAATCTTTTTATATTATTGAATACACTGTATAATTTGATGACTAAAAATAAAAAATAAAATACGGGGTGAAACGGTGACAAAAGTAGCAATTTTAAGATGTGACAGTGCAGCAAAGACATGTCCTGCAGTAGGTTGTGTTACAGCAGCATTAAACAAAAAAGACACATTTAAAGACTACGACAATGTTGAACTTGTAACCATAATAACATGCGGAGGATGCCCAGGAAGATTGGGATTAAACCAAATAAAACAATTAATAGAAAAACATGGGGTAGAAGTCGTTCATTTTGCAACATGTATGAGTGCACTTAAACCAAAATGTATATACGCTGAAGAATTGAAAGAAGAAGTTGAAAAGATGGGAGCAAAAGTTGTAATTGGTTCCCACTTCTAAATTGAGCTTTTAACTTTTAATAATTTTTTAATACTTAGATAAATTTGAATGTTTAAATGGTGATATTTATGAAAATAACAAGATATAGAGTCGAAGTTGACCAGGATAAATGTATTGGTTATGAAGAGTGTGGGCTATGTATTAAAGCATGTGAAGAAAATATTCTAATTCCAGACCCAAAAACTAAAAAGGTTAAGGTTAACAAAGAGAGAGAAATTTATTGCGATGGAATAGGCTCATGTTTGGACGTATGTCCAGTTGATGCAATAAAAATAATAAAAGAAGAAGTGGAAGTTGATGAGCATCATTCACATTCAGGACATAAATGCCCAGGTTCAATGGCAATGACGTTGAAAAGGGATAGGAAATCAGACGAAGACGATAATGTAGAGATGGGCTCAGAATTAACAAACTGGCCTATACAACTCCATTTATTAAATCCAATGGCTCCATATTTTAAAAATGCCGAACTCGTTATTTCAGCAGATTGTGTTCCATTTGCATATGCAAACTTCCATAAAAAATTCCTAAAAGGGAAAGTTCTTGCCATTGGATGTCCTAAGTTGGATGATACTTCCGAATATGCAGAGAAAATAAGGGCAATCGTCAAACTCAATAACATTAAAAAAGTTGATGTTGTTATAATGAGCGTTCCTTGCTGTCATGGATTGTATGCTTTGGTAAAAAAAGCACTTGATGGACTTGATTGTGAAATAAAAAGGCATATCATTTCAATCGATGGAAAAGCGTTATGATAATACTAAAACTAAAATTATTCATAACAATTATATCGAAGATATCTACTAATTTCAATACTAATTGCCCATATCACAAAATGTAAATGATCAAAAATCTTTTTATAATATGAAATAGAAAATAATTATTGTAAAGCACCAATCTAAGAAATCTTTTAGTAAAGATTGGGCGGTATACAAATAAAATATTTGTAGATTATAAAATATTGAGGTGAAAATATGGGTTACACACCAAGACCAACAAAAATGTTTTGTTTCCAATGCCAAGAGGCTGCAAGGAATGAAGGATGTACAATAGCGGGGGTTTGTGGGAAGAAGGATATTGTAGCAGACCTCCAAGATTTATTAGTTTATACTATAAAAGGTTTATGCTACGTATGTGAGAAAAGTAACTACTTAGATGATGAGGTTATGGAATACATACCAAAGGCATTATTCGTAACAATAACAAATGTCAATTTTGATGATAAAGATGTAATGGATTACATAAAGAAAGGAGTTGAATTGAGAGAAAAAATCATTGAAAAAACAAACTTAAACAAAGAAGAACTCCCTCACTGTGCTACCTGGAATTATGAAAATGATGATGACATCATAGAATTATCATTGGCAAAAGAAGTTAGTGTATTAGCAGAGGATAATGAGGATATAAGGTCTTTAAAAGAACTCATAACTTATGGAATTAAGGGAATTGGGGCATATTTAAGCCATGCAATGCATCTCGGCTATAACAATGAGGAAATCCACAAATTTATAGTTAAAGCAATGACAAAACTTGTTGATAGTAAAGATGCTGATGAGTTATTCAATTTAGCAATGGAAACAGGTAAGTATGCAGTAGATACATTGGCATTATTAGACAAAGCAAACACTGAAACCTACGGACACCCAGAAATAACAGAAGTTAACTTAGGAGTTAGAGACAGACCAGGAATATTAATTAGTGGTCACGACTTGAAAGACTTAGAGCAGTTATTAGAGCAAACTAAGGGAACTGGAGTAGATGTCTATACACACTGTGAGATGTTACCAGCACACTACTATCCATTCTTTAAGAAATACGATCACTTCGTAGGAAACTACGGAGGTTCATGGCCATTCCAAACAGAAGAATTCGAGAAGTTTAACGGCCCAATAATCATGACAACAAACTGTTTAGTTCCACCAAAAGACTCATACAAAGATAGAGTTTATGTCACTGGGGCTGTTGGATATCCAGGATTGAAGAGAATTCCTGTCAGAGAAGATGGAACAAAAGACTTCTCAGAAGTTATTGAACATGCTAAGAAATGTAAGCCACCAACACCACTCGAAAATGGTAAGATTGTTGGAGGATTTGCACACAACCAAGTTTTAGCATTGGCAGATAAGATAATTGAAGCAGTCAAGAGTGGAAAGATAAGAAAATTCGTTGTAATGGCTGGATGTGATGGAAGACACAAGACAAGAGAATACTACACCGAATTTGCTAAAAAATTACCAAAAGACACAGTTATATTAACATGTGGTTGTGCAAAATATAGATTCATTAAATTAGACTTAGGAGACATAGATGGAATCCCAAGAGTATTAGATGCTGGGCAGTGTAACGACAGCTATTCATTAGCAGTAGTTGCATTGAAGTTGAAAGAAGTTCTTGGGTTAGAGGACATAAATGAACTCCCAATTGCTTACAACATTGCATGGTATGAGCAAAAAGCAGTAGCTGTATTATTGGCATTGCTCTACTTAGGAGTTAAGAATATAGTATTAGGTCCTACGTTACCTGCTTTCTTATCACCAAATGTAGCAAAAGTATTAGTCGAGAAGTTTGGAATTTCAACAATCTCAACAGTTGATGAAGATATTAAGAGATTAGTTGGGTAAATCCCCAATATTTCCTTAAAAACTTTCTTTATACTTTATAACTAAATTTTCTAAAAATTTTAAGGGCGGTATATTATGATAGAAAAAGTTTATGAGTTTAAGAAGGATGCTACAACAAAGGTTGTTGAAAAAATTGTCAATACCGAGCATGTTCAAATCAACCATATCGTTCTTCCAAAGGGAGAGCAAATGCCTAAGCATTATTCAAACTCTTATGTGCATTTAATAATCGTTAAGGGGGAAATGACCCTAACTTTGGAAGACCAAGAACCACACAACTATAAAGAAGGGACTATTGTGTATGTTCCATTTAATGTAAAGATGCTCATCCAAAACTTAAACTCTGATGTGTTGGAGTTCTTTGTTATAAAAGCCCCTCACCCAAAGAAATTAAACGCTCCAGAGGAAGCAATAAAGTGTGAATAAACTTAAAAGAACGAAAATCGGACAAAAACATTAAATAACAAAAAAACAAAAATTAAAATGGGGTGATAGTGTGAAAGTAACAATAAACTACGACTTATGTAAGGGTCCAGAATGTGCAGAGTGTGTAAATGCTTGCCCAATGGAAGTTTTTGAGATTCAAGGAGATAAAGTTGTTGTTGCAAGAGAAGAGGACTGCTCCGGATGTGGAGTTTGTATGGATGTATGTCCAACAAATGCTGTTAAAGTTGAAGATTAAAGGTGGAAAAATGGAAACACTTGATGCAAGGGGACTGCAGTGTCCAATGCCAATTGTGGAGTTAGCTAAAAAAATGAAGGAATTAAAAGAGGGGGAGGTTTTAGAACTTATTGCTGATGATATGGGGGCAAAGGAAGACGTTCCTGCATGGTGTAAAAGGACTGGAAATGAATTAATTGAAATGTCCGAAGAGGGAGGGGTTTTGAGGTTTAAAATTAGGAAAAAATAACCTCTCCTTTTTTATTATATTTTCTATTCTATTTTTTTGGTGATATTATGACAGATAAAATGGCACTTGTTGTTTCGGAGGGGACATTTGATAAAGCAATGATGGCTTTTATCCTTGGAACTATTGGGGCCACAATGGGAATGGAAGTACATATCTTCTTTACATTTTTTGGATTGGAGATTTTGAAGAAGGATGCAAAGCCAAAACTTCCAGGGATTTATAGATTGTTTGGAAATTTTGGGGTAAAAATGATGGAGAAGAAAATGAAAAAAGTGAATATTGGAAGTTTTGAAGAGATGAGACAGCAAGCTATTGATTTAGGGGTTAATCTCTATGCATGTAGCACTTCCATGAGCGTTATGGGAATAAAAAAGGAAGATTTAATTGAGGGAGTTGAAGTTGTTGGTGCTACAAAATTTTTAGATATTGCAATGGATGCAAAGATTCAACTTTTTATAGGGTGATTAAATGGTTTTATTCATTCTTTTAAAATCTCCATTTGAATGTAACGCTATTGAACTTATGGAGAGATTGAGAGATGGGAATGATGGAGTTCTCCTTGCAGAGGATGCTATATATTATGCAACAGTATCAAAAGTTAGAGACGAATTATTGAAAAAAGGTTATAAAATATATGCAATGCAAGATGATGTTCTTGCGAGGGGATTTGATAGCATTGAGAATGTGGAATTAATTGATTACGAAACTGCTGTGGATTTAATTATGGAGAAGTATTCAAAAGTAATATCACTTTAAGGTGGAACCATGAAAACATTAACTATTATCCTAAAATCAGGTTCTATGATGAATATGGACCCTAACTTCGCTCTGAAATTGGCTGATGCTGCTTTAAAAAAAGGTTATAATGTAAATTTATTCTGCTATGGGGAGGGGGTTACGGTTATTAAAAAAGGCCAAAATCCAAAAAGATTCCCAAACATAGAAAAGATTTGCAGAAATCTTATGGAAAAAGGATTGAAAGTTGCTGCATGTAGCACTTGCGCAAATGCGAGGGGGATATATGAGGAAGATGCCATTGATGGGTGTAAAATAGGGAGTTTGACCAATGATTTGTCCCAATTTATAGTTGATAGTGATAAGGTTATTACATTAACAAGGTGAAAACAATGGTTAAATCACTAATTACTCTAATTTTAAAACCACCTTACGGGAGTGAAGACTCATTTGCAGGTTTGATGTTTGCACTCTCTCAAATCGCCAGTGGAATTATTGAGAAATCGGATGTTGTTTTAATGCACGATGGAGTTTATAACGCCAAATCCAACCAAAAACCAGAGACAATAGAAATGCCGTCAATTATTGACGTTATAAACAATTTGCAGACCTTTGTGTGCAAGATTTATTGCATTGAGGAAGATTTAAAAGAGAGGGAAATTGAAGATATCATAGATGGCGTTGAGATAATAAAATCTGACAAATTAAAAGACATATTAAATGAGTATGATGAAATAATCACATTTTAATATTTTTTCATATTAATTATATCATTATCACTTTTTTAAAGAAATACTTTTTATTCATTTTCCAAATCAAAAGATATCAAAAATCTTTTTATACAATCTTAAAGTAAAATATTGTTGGTTTAATTTTTTAGTTAAAGGTGGGAATATGGAACTAAAAGAACTAATGGAAAAAATAATCTCCAATAAAATAAAACTCTCTTTAATGTGTAGATTTAAATCAATAGAGCAATATAAAAATGAGTTATATAACGATATTGCAGTTAGCCAAATGGAGGATGTAGAGGCGCTTTATGAAAAATATCTTATGTATATTGGGGAGAAGCCAAACATAAAAGTTGAGTTGGAGGGGGACATAAAAGAGATTTTAAAAGAAACTATTGAATTAGAGAAAAAACTTATAAAAGAGAGTGGAATGACCTTTGGAATTAGACAGACAACAATACACTGCCTTACAAGTGATGAGAGATTCTACCATTACTTAAAACAATAAAGTCCAAAACTATTTTTTATTAATTTTTATTTAATTTTTTGTATTATTTTTGTATTTGGAGATTACTATAGGGAGGTGGAATTCTATGATGATAGATGCGCATACGCATTTGGATGTTAGGAGTTTTGAGGATTTGGAAAAAATGGCATTGAGTGGAATTGAAACAATCATAACTTGCTCTCATGATCCATACAAAATGAGTGTTCCAGAGGTTTATTTAGACCATTGGGATAGATTGATTAATTTAGAAGTAAAAAGAGGAAAAATGGCTGGAGTTGAAGTTAAGGTCGCATTGGGAGTTCATCCTATGGGATATCCAAAGAATTGGGAAATCTTAATAAAAAAACTTCCCGAATTTTTAGAGAATGAGAATGTCGTTGCTATTGGGGAGACAGGACTACATTATTTAACAGAGGATGAGAAAAACCTTTTAAGAGAGCAGTTGATTTTGGCTAAAGATTACAACATGCCGATAATAGTCCACACACCAGAGAAGAATAAGAAGGAGGCATTAATTGAAATCCTAAAAATTTTAGATGAAGTTAAAATAAAGGATGATTTGGTTATGATTGACCACATAAACAAAGAGACAGTAGATTTAATCGATAGGGATGTTTATGTTGGTTTAACTGTCCAACCATCAATGAAAATAAGCCATGAAGAAGCGGCAGAGATAATAAAGAACTATGACAAAAAATTCATTTTAAGCAGTGATTTGGGAAGTTTAAAGGCAGATATCTACGCATTACCAAGAACTAAGTTGTATATGAAAAAAATTGGTGTTGAGGAAGAAAAGATAATTAACTCAATCTACAAAAACGCAAAGGAATTTTACAGGTTATAAACAAAACTCTCATTCAATTCATAAATTTAAATTTTTTAAATATATTAGAATTATAGTTGTTTGCCAATTTTATACGGCAAAACTTTGTTTTGCCATTTATTTTTTAAAAGAACAATAAATCAACCATAAAATTCCAAATAAAGGTTAATTATCCCTTATAATTTAATGGAGATTTCGTTCATTAGTAAAGCAAACAGCTATAATTTCTTTGAACTTGCAGTTGCAGTTGAGATAACATTATCTGGGCTCAACAGTGGGCTGCACTTGCAACAGTTGTTGGAGTTCTTGTGAGGTTCCATTGATGTTGACACTTGTCTGGATTGCAAATAAGACAAAGTGGAATTAAAGGGGAAATATGAAGGTTTTGTTTGTTTGTGTACATAATAAAAGAAGAAGTATAATGGCAGAAGCATTTGGGAAGAAATATGGACTAAATGCATATAGTGCAGGATTGGAAAAAACCGATGGTGTTGATGAAAAGGTTGTTGAAGTTTTAAAAGAAAAAAATTTAAACGCAAAACAAAAACCTCAAACAATAGATGAGGTTGTTAGAGAGGTTGGAAATTTTGACGTTGTTGTTACAATGGGATGTTTGGATAAATGCCCATTTGTTCCAGCAAAAAAACATATAAGTTGGAATATTGAAGACCCTGCAGGGAAAGATATTGAAGTTTATAGAAAAATTAGGGATGAAATTGAAGAGAAGGTTAAAGAACTTACAAATTCCTTAAAAGACATTTAGTCCATTAAAATTTATTCAAATTTAAATTATTGCAGGTGATAGTATGAAAGCAGTATTTATCTATCATGAAGGAAATAATAGAATGGAAAAATTCTATAAAAATTTGTTAAACGAGCCAGATTTTTGTAAGATATGTGAGGATTGCTACAACTGCAGAGGAGATTGGAGTTTTAAGGATGATGTAAAAAATGTTGTTATAAAAGAGACTAAGGAGGAATTCATAGATGACCCTTACGAATACCTCCCAGAACTTCCAGAGGGAGATGTTTGCATTGCCCAACTACATGAGGATTTGTTGTATGAACTTCCATTGTTATTAAAAGAAAAAAATTATAAAGCTTTAATAGTTCCTTCTGAGACACCACATGATTTATCTCCCGCACTGAGGAGAGATTTAAAGAGAATGTGTAAGGATTATAATATAGAATTTGAAAATCCAAAACCATTCTGCTCATTGGAGAAAAAAGAGAGAAATGAAACCATAAACAAATTTATCGATTACTTCAGAATAGGAAAGCCGGAATTGGAGATAGAGGTTGAAAGACACACTATTAAAGATGTTAAGGTTAAAATCTCCGCTCCTTGTGGAGAGACCTACTATATCGCAAAGAGAATAAAAAACAAAGAAATTAAAGGTTTAAAAGAGGAGATTGCCAATGCTCACCACAACTACCCATGTTTAGGAAGTATGGAGTATGATAAGGAGTTGGGAGATACCATCCTACATGAGGCAGGATATATTGCAATTGAAAGCATAGAAAAGGCACTAAATAAATACAAATGTGAAAATAAATTCTGCTCTGGAAATTGTGGAAAGCTAATCTAACTCCAAATAAAAAATAAATTAAATAAAAATAAAATAAAAAAAGAAAAAGAATTAGAACTAAAGACAAAGTTAAAAATTATTCTTTTTTCAACTCTACAATTTTTAATGATTTTTTAAGAACTTCTACATTTATCTCTCCATAGGTGTAGACTTTTCCTGTTCTCATGTCGTTAATTGTTACTACAGCAGGAGCGAACATTCCCTTGTCTATTTTGTAGAAGTCGTAGTTTGCTGCCTTAAATACTTCCATGAATGGTTTTCCATAATCTGCTGATGTGCAGGATGGTAACGCTTTGCATAATGCCTCTATATCATCGTTTTCATCGCTCTCAATGTAGTAGAATGTTCTTCCTCCATATAAAACCATGTCGTTTGTTGCTCCCATCATTGCAAAGTCATCTCCAATGATTGGAGCAATTGGAGCAATTCCAGCAGCAAATTTAACTTTTTTAACATCGAAATCTAAAACCTCTAACATCTTGTAGGTTCCGTTTTCAACAACTCTACCGCTAATTTGTATTGAACCGACTAATGATGCTGTTGGAGCAACTAATAAATAGACATTTGATGGCTCCACATTACATTGATTTGCTACATATTCAGCAACTTCTTCATTTGGCAATGCACTTGCCTCTAAGCAAAGAACAGCAATATCTGCATCGTCTTCATATCCTATCTCTTCGTATGTTTCTTTTGGTTTTTTTGCCAAAGCTCTTGCAGGACCTGAACCCATTGCAAAGTATTTTCCAACTTTAATAGCCCATCCTGCTTTTTGAGCTCCTAATGTAGCAATTGCTGGGTGGGAGGTTTTTACTTTAACATGAGGTAAGTTTAAACCATTACATTCGCATGGGCTCAATGAGATACCTACGTGAGCCAATCCACCCAAACAAATTTTTGTAAATAACTTTCCTGCTTCCCAACTTCCAGGAACATTAACCCCGCAATCTAAAACAGTAGCTCCGTTTTCCAATTTCTTAACTGCAATATTTAATTCTTCTGCATTTTCCATCATCTTTTTGACAATTTCAAAAGCTTTTAAGTTTACACTTAACATTCTCCCACCTAAAAAATTTTTAATTCCCTTTTTGGATAACACTCTTTTATAGCATTTTTATAATTTTTATAATTTTTGATTTGAATTCGGGAATAACTATATATTAAATCATTAGGGCAATATAAAGAAACTTTTGAATGATTACGAATATGTCCAATAAATTTAGACATGTGAAAATATGGATGCGTTGGTGATGGCTGGAGGAAAAGGAAGTCGTATGGGATATGTGGAAAAGCCATTAATAGAGATAAATGGAAAATACATGATAGATTATGTTGTTGAGGCACTTCTACAGTCGAATGTTGAGAAGATATTTGTTGCAGTATCCAAAAACACACCAAAAACAGAACAATACATAAAAGAAAAATATGATGAAATTAAAGACATAATTTTAATAAAAACTTCTGGAAATGGGTATGTTGAGGATTTGAACCAGGCAATAAAATATTTTTCGTCACCTTTTTTAGTTATTTCATCCGATATTCCAACAATTAAACCGAAAACTATTAATAATATTATAAATTATTACCTACACATTAAAGGCATTAATAATAAAGTAGAGGCTTTATGTGTAATGGTAAAAAAAGACAACTATCCTGGGAATCCTACAATGGAGATAAAGGGGTATATTCCAGCGGGGATTAATATCATAAGTCCAAAATCTGGGGAGCAGATAGAAGAGGCTATGGTAGTTGATGAGGTATTAATAAACGTGAATACTTGGGAAGATAAAGTACTTGTTGAGAAGTTATTAAAAAAGTAGGTGGGAAATTATGAAGATGCCAATTAGGGCACTATTTGGAAGGTCCATCGTTGGAAATTTAGGAAGTATTATTGGAACTGTTGAAGATATAATTATAGATGAAGAAACTGGTAAGGTTATTTCATTGAGTGTTGAACCTTCACCGCAAAGTCCAATTCCTCCAAATGATGAGAACTACACATTAATCCCATTCAAAATTGTAAATGCCATAAAAGATGTTGTCGTAATAGATGAATCAAAGATAACCAAGAAAGTATAAAATTATTTTTGCATTTTTCGGTAATGTAAAGAAAGTTGTGAAAACCTTAAGTTTCACTTATAGTCGTGTGCGCTAAGAGTTTAGGCGAAAACTCCACAGGAGTTTTCGCTGCTCGAACCTTCGGTTCGATTAGGCGAAATCAAAGATTTAGTTGAATAACCTACGGTTATTCAACTTCCCTGCAACCATAGGTTGCAGTGGATGCTGCTCGAAGCTTCGCTTCGATGAACATAACTTCAATAAAATTTATGGGGTATTAAACACTTAATTTTAAAAATTTAAAAGGGAATAATGACCACTTAAAAATTAACGGCAAAACCAGAGGTTTTGCCGTATATATTTTTGTATTTTTTATGGTTAAATGTAAATTTAAATATTCAAATTAAACATTAAAGGTGAATAGCATGGAATTCACAAAAATGCATGCTTTGGGAAATGACTATATAGTTATAAATGAGTTTGATGGGGAAGTTGTAAAAGAGGAAGAAAAAAGCGAATTTTCTAAAAAAATTTGTAGAAGAGGATTTTCAGTTGGGGCTGATGGAGTCATCTTCATCCAAAAACCAACAAGTGATGAATTTGATGTAAGGTTTAGGATTTTCAACAGTGATGGTTCTGAGGCAGAGATGTGTGGGAATGGGATTAGGTGTTTTTCAAAATATGTATATGAGAGAATATTAAAAAAGAATCCTCTAAGGGTTGAGACTAAGGGTGGTTTAAGAATATCTGAGATGGAAATCGAAAATAATGAAGTTAAAAAAATAAAAGTCTATATGGGCGTTCCGAAATTCAAATTAAAAGATATCCCAATGAAAATTGAGGGTTATGATGAAAATGATGAATTTATAAATGGGGAGATTGAACTCAACAACCCATACCTAAAAAAGGTAAAATTGAGTGTTGTAAATGTTGGAAATCCACATGCGGTAATTTTTGTTGAAGATAATGGCATTGATTTAGATTTCGCAAGAAAGCATTTGGATGTTATTGGAAAAGAAATTGAATACCACAAAGTTTTCCCAGAGAGAATAAACGTGCATTTTGTTGAAGTTTTGAATGGTAATGAAATAAGGATATTAACATGGGAGAGAGGAGCGGGATATACAACAGCATGCGGAACTGGAACAACAGCATCAGTAATCATTGCCAATAAACTTGGAAAAACAAAAAACAAGGTTTTAGCTCACTTAGATGGTGGAGATTTAGAAATAGAGGTTAAAAACGATGGAGTCTATATGATTGGGGATGCAGTAATGGTTTATGATGGAAAGTTGTTGAATATTGGTTGGTGATTTTACAATCAAATAAGATAAAGTAAAAAAATAAAGAATAAAAGTATCTTGATTTATAGTCGTGTGCGAAATTAATATACGGTAAAACCCAAAGGGTTTTGCCAAAAGATATACGGCAAAATCCCTTGGATTTTGCCAAAAAACCTTTCTAACGCACACGACTATAATTTAGCGTTTCATCTTATATTTCAACCCAATATAACCACCAATGTCTAATAATACAATGTTTAATATTAATAATATAGATGTTGTATATATTAAATTCAAATCCATCGTAGCAAGTGCCATTCCCATCAATAATGCAGGAATTAATATTGAAACGTCAATTGTAACCCCTATTATCTCATACTCCTTTCCACTTGCAATACTCATTCCCCCAGAAATCCCTGCAATAATGGCAACTATTGAACTTAGCGCTATTGAAGTTTCTGAGAGATATTCCAAAACCAAATCCTTAGAAACAAAAAATAATCCCGTAACAAATGCACATACAGTAACAATTCCCGCACATAGAAGCTCCTTTTTCATCCCCTCAATAAAAAGTTCTCTATCGCCCAACACTGTTCCTATAGCACTACCCATAACTGTATCTACTAAAGGAGCAATAATCATTGCCCCAATTAATGTTGGGATGTTATGCTCAATAATTCCAATAGTTCCCATTATACTTGCTAAGACAACTTTAATTAAGACATTTTTTGTTATCTTTACCATAGATTTTGCTTTATAATACAGCTCCAATGCAGACAAACTTGTTGATGCTAAACCTTCCTCCCTACATGAAAAGGTAATGTTTGCTGGCATTATGGTAATGCTTCCATGCCCCTTTTCCCCCAAACCCAACTTCTTCAATTCTAAAACTATCTTCTCAGCATCTTTTGCTTCTGCATTGCATGTTATTATTATCCCATTTTCAATTGATGATTTCAAAGGTTCGATTATTGAAATTGAGTAAGCATTGTTCTTTTTTAGTATTTCTTCAACGATATTTAGGAATTTCTTAGGTATCATAATCTTCATATATCTCATGCGCCCACCATTCAAAAGAATATCTCCTATATTTGTATGAAATATATAAAAAAACTTATCCCAATTTATCCCAAATAAGAATTTGTGAGAAAATATCACATGCAAATATTATAAAATGCTCAATTAATATTACTAAATTGATATTCAAATATTCTAATCTAACTATATCCAATTATTTATATCTTCAATCTAACAAAGTTCATTCGGCGTTTTCATAACATTTATCTTTTTTAAATACTTTTTTAATTTCCACCTCAACGAGGTCATCGGTTTCAAGATTAAATTTTTTTCTGATAGAGGCTGGAATCGTTATTTTCCCTTTTTTATCTATTTTTTGCGTAAATGATACACTAATATTCATGATACCACCTAAATTTAAATTATACTTTTGTTTTAATAAAAAAATAATATTAATCATTAATTTTAATTTTGTTAAAAAAAAATTAAGTTTAAACAAAAGCAACCAAATTACAATGCGTTTTCTCCTCTTTCTCCTGTTCTTACTCTTACAACTTCTTCTACTGGAATAACGAATATCTTACCGTCCCCAAACTCCCCTGTTTTGGCGTTCTCACAAATTATGTCAATAATTTTTTCTACATTAGCATCATCAACAACAATCTCTATCTTTACCTTTGGCAATAAATCAACGACATATTCTCTTCCCCTGTATCTTTCAACAATCCCTCCTTGAACCCCTCTTCCTTTAACTTCACTAACCGTCAAACCTTTACATCCTGCCTTGAACAATGCACTTTTTACATCTTCTAATTTTGAAGGTCTTATTATTGCCTCTATTTTTTTCATTATTTCACCTGCCTAAAATTAATTTAGAGATTTAGGCTACTGATGTTTCTTCTTCTGGGTAAGCCGGCATTTTATGTTCTGCTAAGTCAAGACCTTTAAATTCTTCTTCTTCACTAACTCTTAATCCACCACATATAACTCCTGCTATTTTAGCAATGATGAAACCTAATGCAGTTCCATATATTATTGTTACAACTGATGCGATTATTTGCTCAACTAAGCTTACACCACCCGCTCCACCTAATGCTTCCATTCCCAATATTCCTGCTAATATTGCTCCAACAACTCCTGCTGTTCCGTGAACTGGAACAACACCACAAACATCATCCAGTCCAGCATTTTCAAGCAATCTGAATACTATTGGAACTTGAAGTCCAGCAATTAATCCAATTAACAAACCTCCTATTGGACTTACTACATCAGTTCCTGAACAAATTGCTACTAAACCAGCAACAATACCGTTTGCTGTGAAGAGGACATCTTTCTTAGATGCAATTAATGCCCCAATTCCTCCTCCAGCCATTGCTAAAGTTGTTGTTGCACAAACTAATCCACTAATGTCACCCAATGCTAATGAACTTCCTACGTTGAATCCATACCAACCAATTGCCAATGCTAATGCCCCAAAGACAGCCATTGGGATGTTGTGCCCTAAAATTGGAACTGGTTTTCCATCTTTGAATCTTCCAACTCTTGGACCTACTGCTGCAATAGCCCCTAATGCTAAGAATCCACCTAAACCGTGAACAATTAAACTTCCTGCATAGTCATGCCAATTTATAATTCCTGCTCCCCATGGACCTAAGTAAACGAAGAATGGATACAAGAACGCCGTAATGATTATTGAAATTAAAACGTAAGCACTGAATTTAATTCTCTCTGCAACCCCTCCAGAGACAATTGTTGCTGCTGTTGCACAGAAGACAAGACCAAAGAACCAGTTTGCTAAGTCAATACCATTGTTTGCCCAGTTTGTTCCAAATATTTGCTGCCACCAGCTTATGAAGTCAGCTGGATTTATTGAAGCACAAAGAACTCCTCCAATAAATAACCATGAAACACAACCAATGAACCAATCAACCATGTTTTTCATCATAACATTGTTAACATTTTTCTTCCTAACTTGCCCTCCTTCAAGCATTGCAAAGCCCCATTGCATCATGAAGACAAGGACTCCCATGACAACAAGGAAGAACACATCACTTGCATTAGCCATTGCTGTTAAAGCCTGCACAATTGAGTTTATATCTGCTGCATTTTGAAACAAGTCTGCAGTTGCCATAAACTACCACCCTTGTTGGTATTTTTCATACAAGGTATCCGGCTATCGGAAGATTGTTTCCGATTTCCTATAATTTGTTTTATTGTATATAAAGATTATGAATATGTGTAATTTAGTGCCATAATTATACACAATCATTAAAAAATTATAAAAAATTTTTAAGATTCAAAACATTTTGCCTTACTAATGAACGAAATCTCCATTAAATTATAAGGGATAATTAACCTTTATTTGGAATTTTGTGGTTGATTTGTTGTTCTTTTAAAAAATAAATGGCAAAACAAAGTTTTGCCGTATAAAATTGGCAAACAACTATAATTTCTATTTTTTATAAACCTCCACATCCATAACATATACAAGTCCGTTATCTCCAACAACATCAATAATTTTTGGTAGAACTTTTGATATATTCTCCTCCTTATCAACACATTCAATCACAACAGGCAAGTTCATAGATAGTCGCAAAATATCGACCCTTGAAATTCCCCTAACTCCATAACCACACATGCCTTTGAACACTGTTGCACCAGAGATGTTGTTTTCTTTTAAGATTCTGATGATGTATTTGTATAGAGGTTCATCTCCATGCCTATCATTTTCCCTCAAATAAATTCTCAACAATTTTGCTTTTATCATCTAATCACCCCTATGAGGCATTGCCGAACGAAGTAAAGCAATGCATCCCTTTGATGAACTTTTTAAAAGTTTCTTATAAAAAGCTAAGAGGCACTACCGAGCGTAGCGAGGTAGTGCATCCGATTTGGATGAAACCTTTTTTAAAGGTTTCAAGTCAGTGCATCCTGTTTTGATGAAACCAAACCGTAAGGTTTGGGCTATGAAAACTGAAAGGTTTTTCATTCAACTTTTTAAAAGTTTCAGATTAATCCTCAATAACTTTGCCTTTATCATCTAAATCACCCATTAAATACCATTAATGAGAATGTTCTTCCAACATACACCATAAATAAACATCCCAAAACATTTATTAGGATATTTGCTATTGCCTTGACTAATAACCCTTCCTCTATCAATGTAAATGTTTCATAGGAGAATGTTGAGAATGTTGTCAATGCCCCGCAAAACCCCGTAGCGATAAAGAACTTTGCATCGCTTGATATATAAAATAGGGACGAATACATAAAAAATCCAAGAATAAAACTTCCTATCAAATTTACAGTTAGTGTTCCCGTCGGTAATCCAAATTTAACTGGTACAATACCTCCTATAACATACCTCAATATTGCTCCAATAAACCCACCAATGCCAATTAGCAATAATTCCCTCATTCATCTCCCTCCAAAACACAAACACATAAATAGGAAAAATCCATTTTTAACAAATTTTTTAGAGAATCTCTAACTATTCTTTCATTCTCATAGGTTAAATTTTCACAAACAGTCATCTCTTTCTCTGGATTTACACCGTTATTTATTAGATATTCTATGTCTTCTTTTAAATTGTTTGGTAAAAAAATAACTTTTTGATTGTTTTTTATTAAATTTAGCAACTTCTTTCTATTCTCTTCTTTCCCGTGGAGTGTTATTATCTCATAATCCTCCCAAGATATTTTTAATTTTGCCGCTGCAATTTGGATGGATGAGATTCCAGATATTACTTCGATATCCTCCTTCCTAACTCCTAAACTCAATATCGTCTTTAACAACCCACTAAAACATGGGTCGCCAGTAGATAAAATGGCGATGTTGATGTTTTTGTTTTTTGTAGAGTTTATTATTTCCTTGAGTTCTTCCCTCAAATTTTTTGTTAGATAGCATTTTTTATCTTCTTCAATATCAAATAATTCCAAAGCCCTCTTACTTCCAACAACCATATCCGAATTTTTTACAATTTCAATAGCCATTAATGTTAAATACCTCTTATCTCCTGGGCCAATACCAACAATATATATCATAAAATCACCACTATTTTTATATTAATTAAAGTAAAAAAGGTTAGATAGATTTTTAAATTTATTTTTGAGTTTTTTAGATAAATAAACCTTTGGAGGATATTATGGATTTGGAAAAATACGATGTTGTTATTGTTGGAGGAGGCCCCATTGGATGCATAACAGGGGAAAGTATAAAAAACCACAACGTCCTTATCGTTGAGGAGCATCAGAGTATAGGGGTTCCTTTGCAGTGTGCGGGGTTGATAAGTAAAAAAGGGGTTGAGGAATTAGGAAATCCAAAAGGTTGTGTAAATAAAATTAGGGGGGCATATATACATGCAAAGAACACAACCGTAAATATTGGAAATGAAGAAATAAGAGCTTATGTTTTTGAAAGAAAAGTTATGGACAAAGATATTGCAATAAGGGCATCGAAACGTGTTGATTTTTTGTTAAAAACATATGGAAGAATAAAAATTGAGGAAAATAAGTATAAATTAATCCTAAACCATATGGGAGAAGAGTTTGAGATATCACCAAAAGTCATCATCGGAGCTGATGGGGCAAAATCCACCATAGGAAAATCAGTTGGGTTGGTTAATAATAAAAATAGGGAGATTTTATCAAGTTGTCAGTTTGAAATGGTTAATGTGAATGTTGATGATGATTTTGTCCATGTGTTTATTGACAAAGATTATAGTAAGGAGTTTTTTATTTGGATTATTCCAATGGGAAAAGATAGGGTTAGAGTGGGATTGTGTGATAAAGGCAATTGTTACAAAAAATTATTGGATTTCATAAATAACCATCCAACAGCAAAGGAAATACTCAAAAATGCAACTATTACAGAATTTTCAGTGGGTACTTTACCTATAGGTTATTCAAAGACAGTAAAAAATAATGTTCTTTTGGTTGGGGATGCCGCTGGGCAGGTTAAACCACTAACAGGGGGAGGCCTATATTACGGAGCAAAATGTGCAAAGATTTGTGGGAAGATTGTTGATGAGTATCTATCAAACGACTACGATTTAAATTATCTAAAAAATTATGAAAAACTTTGGAAAAAAGAAATTGGAAGAGAAATAGATAGAGGCTTAAAAATTAGGAAGATATTTTTAAAAATGAGCAACAACCAAATAGACAAACTCCTAAACTTTATAAAAAATAGTGGTTTGGTGGAGTATATTAACGAATATGGAGATATGGATAAGCCCTCTGATGTTGTAAGATATGTTTTTGAAAACTATTTCAAAGGTTTCTTAAAGTTCAGGTAATATACGACAAAACCCATTGGGTTTTGCCAAAAGACATACGGCAAAACTTTCAGTTTTGCCAAATATTTTTATTTTTTCATTCATTTTGTGTCAAGTTTTGTTCCTAAAAAGAAACATTTTCGATATATTTATATAATCCCACATTTTAGTTATTTAATATTTAGGGGGTGAGAGCATTAAAAAGATAGCATTTTTTGTAGTGGGGTTATTAGCAATAGCAACAATACTCTGCGGATGCGTAGACCAAAATAAAGAAGCAGGAGGAGCAGAGAAAGAAGTAAAAGTTGGTGTTATTTTAGACCAAACTGGAGATTTGGGACCAATTGGAGAAAAAATGTTAAAAGCTGCTGAACTTGCAAAAGATGAACTTGATGGAAAAGAAATTGATGGAAAAAAGATTAAGGTAATTTTAATAGAAAGAGATAGCCAAACCCAGCCAGATGCTGCTGTTAAGGCATTCAATGATTTGGTAAACCTTGAAGGAGTTAAAATTATTGTTGGTCCAATGACATCATCAGAAACATTGGCAATTGCAAACCTTGCAAACGCTAAGAAGGTTGTTGTAATCTCACCATCAGCAACTTTAGCAAAAATAAGCTCAAAAGAAGTAGATCCAAATAACTTCATATTTAGAACCGTTGGTAGCGATGCATTGCAGGGTAGAGCATTGGCAGATTTGGCAACCAATTTAGGATTCAAAAAGATTGTAATATTAGCAATTAACAACGACTATGGTTTAGGTATGGCAGAAGAAATAGAGAAAAACTTTAAAGGAGAAGCAAAAACAATACCATACAATCCTAATGCAGCAGATTACAAAGCAGAAATTCAACAAATAAAAGAATACAACCCAGATGCAGTAATCTTAGTAGGTTATGTTGAATCAGCAACAAAATTATTAAAAGATGCAAGAATTGCAGGAATAAAAGCACAGTGGTTATCATCAGAAGGTATTGCTGATAAGGCAATGTTTAAAGACCCAGAAGTTGCTGAATACATGGTTGGTATGATTGGAACAAGACCATACTCACCAAAAGACACAGAAACATACAAGAAATTCGCAGAGGCATACAAAGCTAAGTTTGGCTTTGAGCCAGGATTGTTCTGTGACACTACATACGATGCTACAAAATTGGCAATATTGGCTGTTGCGAAAGCAGAAAGTTATGATGGAGAGGCAATTAAAAAGGCATTGTATGAGGTAAGTAAAGACTACATTGGAGCAAGTGGTAAAAAGACATTTGATGAAAATGGAGATGTCCCACAAGATTATGAAATTTGGAAGGTTGTAAAAGTCGATGGAGAATATGATATTAAAGTTGTAGGTAAGTGGAGCGAAGGACAAATAACATGGAATGAATAATCTTTCTAATCTATTTTCTATTTTTTAATTTTTTTAAATTATATTTTTTGATAGTTAACTATTTTATGTATTAAACCATTAATTATTTATGTTAATTATGATTATGTTTATTTTAATTGATTTGATTTTTGTTTTATTTTTTGTAATTTTCATAACTCAATGTTTATGGTGATGACATGGCAGAGAACTTATTTGAAGAATTTAAAGAACATTCAGTAGCGGAATTTTTTAGGAAAAATAGGCACATGCTTGGATATAGTGGAAAATTAAGAAGTATGACCACAATTGTTCATGAATTGGTAACAAATAGCTTAGATGCATGTGAAGAGGCAGAAATTTTACCGGATGTTAAAGTAGAGATAGAGAAGTTAGGAACTGACCACTACAAAGTCATTGTTGAAGATAATGGACCTGGAATTCCACCCGAGTTTGTTCCAAAGGTCTTTGGTAAGATGCTTGCTGGTTCTAAGATGCATAGGCTTGTCCAATCAAGAGGGCAGCAAGGTATAGGGGCTGCAGGGGTTTTGTTGTTTGCTCAAATGACCACAGGAAAGCCATTAAAAATTACGACCTCAACTGGAGATGGAGTAATTCACGAAATGGAAATAAAGATGAGTGTTGAAAAAAATGAAGGGGAGGTTGTATCCCACAAAACAAGAAAAGGGAATTGGAGAGGAACAAGGGTTGAGGGTGAATTTAAGGAGGTTACTTACAATAGAGGAGAATATGGACCTTATGAATACTTGAGGAGAATTAGTTTAGCAACTCCGCATGCAAAGATAACTTTGAAGGACCCAGAGGATATTGTAGTATTTGATAGAGTATCCCATGAAATCCCAAAAAGACCAGAGGAGATGAAACCACACCCATATGGTTTAACACCTGATGAACTCCTCTACATATCAAGAAAGACATCATCAAAAAAAGTTTCAAGTATGCTTGTTCAAGAACTCTCAAGATTTTCATCTAAAAGGATTAAAGATTTGGAAAATTACATGTTAAGGGACAAATTATTGGAAAATTATAGAAATAGTGTATTTTGGAGCATTGTGGTAAATTGTTATTTAAATGTCAATATCGATGATTACATTAGCAAGTTCAAAGAATATATTGATGAAGAAGAGATAAAACAATTAAAAGATGTTATAAACTTCCTCCCAGAAAGTTTGGATGAACTTAAAAGGTTTATTTTAAAGTATATGATAATGGAATATTTATTTGACAAATTTGATGAAGAAAAGATAAAGGAGATAAAACACCACTTTAAGAAGAAACCAGAAAACTTCATAGATTATGCAGAGAAGAATTTCCTATCTGCATCCACTATGGAAGAATTTAGAAAGAGATTGAAGCACATAACAAAATCACCAGAAGAGTTCGTAAAGGCATTGAAAGAAAAAGGCATGGTCTCTGACGAAGAATTGGAGAGATTTAAAGGAGAAATTAAAAATATATTATCAAAGAATCCCAAGGAATTAACTTGGGAAGATGCAGAGATTATTGTAAGATGTCTCCAAGATATGGACTTTATAGCACCTTCAACAAGTGGTTTAAGACCTATAGGGGCAGAGAATATTGAAAAGTCTCTCAAATCTTTACTAAATCCTGACTTTGTTAAGGCAATAACAAGGAACCCAAAAACCTACAAGGGAGGAATTCCTTTCGCTGTTGAAGTAGCGATAGCGTATGGTGGGGATGCTGGAAGGCAATCTGATGAAGGTAAAAAAATGGAAATTATGAGATTTGCAAACCACGTTCCTCTATTATTTGATGCTGGTGGATGTGGATTAACTAAGGCAGTTAAAAGCATTAATTGGAAGAGGTATGGACTTAGAGGGGAAGATGTGCCAATAACAGTGTTTGTCAACTTAATCTCTACACACGTCCCATACACTTCTGCTGGAAAACAGGCAGTTGCCTGCAGTGAAAATGAAAATGAAGAGATATTCAACGAGATAAGGCAAGCATTGATGATTTGTGCGAGGGAACTTGAACACCACCTATCAAGAATAAGAAGAGAGCAAGAAGAAGAGAAAAAGAGAAAATATGTAATGAAATATGCAAAGATATTTGCAGAAGCATTAGCGAACATAGTAGGCAAACCAGTAGAGGACATAGAGGAAAAGGTCGTGCAGCTCTTGAAATAATAATTAACACACTTATTGCTAATTGCTAACTTACTTAACTTAATACTAAACTTATATTAAACTCATTTAACTTAATTTTATTTTGTTTTTTGTAGATTTTCAAAAATAAATAAAAAATGGGGGATTACTATAAAACCATCTAAGAAATTAGGACAGTGTTTTTTAATAGACAAGAATTTCGTTAAAAAGGCCGTGGATGCTGCAAATTTAACTAAAGATGATGTAGTTTTAGAAATTGGGTTGGGCAGAGGGATTTTAACAGAAGAACTTGCTAAAAATGCCAAAAAAGTATATGTTATTGAAATAGATGAAAAATTAAGACCATACGCGGAAAAAATAACGAGAGAGTATGACAATGTTGATGTCATTTGGGGAGATGCGTTAAAAGTTAATTTTGATGAATTAGGGTTTAATAAGGTTGTTGCTAATCTGCCTTACCAAATATCCTCTCCTATAACATTCAAATTATTAAAAACTGATTTTGATGTTGCTGTTTTGATGTATCAGTATGAGTTTGCTAAAAGAATGGTAGCAAAAGAAGGAACAAAGGATTACGGAAGATTAAGTGTTGCTGTTCAATACAAGGCAGATATTGAATTTATATGCAAAGTTCCACCTTCTGCTTTCTCTCCAAGGCCAAAGGTAAATTCTGCAATAGTGAAAATAGTTAAGAGAGAGCCATTATTTAAAGTTGAAGATGAGGAATTTTTTGAGAATGTTTTAAGGGCTTTGTTCCAGCATAAGAATAAAACAGTTAGGAGAGCGTTGATAAATTCATGCCATGAATTGGGCGTTGAGAGGGAAAAAATAAAAGAAATCTTAGAAAATATTGACTTTAATGTTGATGAAAGAGTTTTTAAATTGAGCCCAAAAGAGATTGGCAATCTAAGTAATCTATTGTACAATCATTTGCGTTATAAATGACCACAGTTCTCGATGAATTAAAATTTTTGGCAAAGTTTAAATTTAATTTTTAAATTAATTTTTAAATAAAAATTAACAAACAATAAAAAGTGGTGATATGATGAGGGTAGTTGAATATTTAAAAAAGCTTGCAGAGGAAAAAGGAATTTCTGGAAGAGAACATAGAGTCAGAGAGTTAATGAAAAAAGAGCTTGAGCCAATGGTTGATGAAATCTACGTGGACAAATTTGGGAATTTAATTGCGAGAAAGGGAGATAAAGGGCCAAAGATAATGCTTGCTGCACACATGGATGAGATTGGGTTAATGGTTAAATACATTGATGAAAAAGGATTCTTGAAGTTCACAAAAATTGGGGGCATAAATGACCAGATGATCCTAAACCAAAAGGTCATTGTTCATGGAAATAAGGGAGATATTATTGGGGTTTTAGGTTCAAAACCACCACACAAAATGAAAGAAAGCGAGAGAAACAAACTTATTAAATATGAGGATATGTTTATTGACATTGGGGCAGAGAGTAGGGAAGAGGCAATTGAAATGGGTGTTGAGATAGGAACATGGGTTACATTCAAGTCAGAATTCAATGAGTTAGGGAAAAACAGATTTACATGCAAAGCATTTGATGATAGGGTAGGATGTGCAGTTTTATTGGAAGTTATGAGGAGAATTAAAGATGAGGACTTGAACTGCCAAGTTTATGCAGTAGGAACAGTCCAGGAAGAAGTTGGTTTAAAAGGGGCAAGGACATCTGCCTTTGGAATAAATCCAGATGTTGCTTTGGCGTTGGATGTTACCATCTGTGGAGACCATCCGGGAATAAAGATGGAAGATGCACCAGTTGAATTAGGAAAAGGGCCTGTTGTGGGGATAGTTGATGCAGCAGGGAGAGGATTGATCACTCATCCAAAGGTATTGGACATGATAAGAGATATCTCCAAAAAATATGATATTCCAGTTCAATATGAAGTCGGTGAAGGTGGAACAACAGACGCTACAGCAATCCATTTAACAAGGGATGGTATCCCAACTGGAGTAATTTCTATCCCAGCAAGATACATCCACACACCAGTTGAAGTTATCGATAAGAGAGATGTGGAAAAAACTGTTGAATTAGTTGTTTCATGCATAAAAGATTTAGACAAATACTTCTAAATGGATTTTTATAGTTTTTATTAAGTTTTTAAAATTAAAGTTATAAGATTCTCATTGCCAAAATCATTAAAATAAAACTTAGTAAAAGTGTGTTAGTATTTGAAGTTTTTAATCCATTTATATTTTTCTTTTTGTATCTATTGATACAACTTGACTTTTAAAAAATTTTAATGATGCCTAATATTCCAAATATTTTTGTCCGAAACTATAATTTTTATATTTTTTAACCTTTCATTACACAATAAACCAAAATTGGGAATACAAGTGTGGCATCAGCCCAAATCTCCACGTAATCTGCCTTAGCTCCAATTTTTCCCCATGAAACTCCTTCTTCAGGTGGGGCCCCACTTAAAGAGCCATCCCATGGCACTGCTGTTGTTATGTATATGGCGTAATCTGTTCCCTCTCTAAATAAATTGGCATTTATAATGCTGTGTTTTGGTAAAGAACCGCCTAAAACAATGCATGCTGTTTCTTTTGCATTTATTGCAATGTCATTTAACTTAACAATATCATTTGCTACATCTATCTTTAATGTTTCATCCTTTTTGCTTTTTTTGTAGAAGTAGAGCATATCTCCTATTGAACCATCAGTTATTGCTGGGCAGAATATTGGGATGTTGTTTTTATATGCCCAATATAAGATGGATTTTTCTTTTTCTCTGCCTAATTTCTCATCCATAAACTTACCTAATTCATAACAAAATTCGCTTGCGGTTATAACTCTCTGCTCTTTCTTCTCCATTTCTAAAATTCTGTCGAAAAATTCTGTCATATATGTTTCAAATTCAATATATCTATCGTTTGGAACAAAAATATTTCCTATTCTATTAATTCCCTTCTCTCTCAAAAATTTACCATTCACATTCCAATCTCCTAATATAAATGGTTTTAAGCATTTTATAAAATCTTCCTCAATTCCTCCTGCTGTTGTAACAATCACATCTATCTTTTTATGCTTTGCTAAGTATGCAATAATCTCCCTAAGCCCTGATGAAACAATGTTTGATGTGTATCCAAAGAATACCGTTATGTCTCCGTTTTTTCTTTTTTCTTCAATTTTTTTCCAGATTTTAATGGCTTTTCCTAAGTGTGTTGCCTGGAATCCAATTTTTTCATAGTAATTTTTAACTGCATCCTCTAAACTTATCTCATCATCCAACCACGGCCCTTCAATAGGAATCTCTTTCAATCCTTCTGTATCACTCTTCTTTAATACAATATCCTTTGGATCCATAATAACACCTCAAAAATTTGTGAACATTTAAAAAATTTCAATGTTGTTGTAAATTGCTATAAGTTCTTAGAATATGGTGTGTAGAATTATTGTTAATTAAAAGTAAAATTTTATAATGCAATGTATTGGCATAAAAATTCTAAGCAGAGAAAAATTTAATCTTAAATTTAAAAGAATTTACTTGCCATTTTTAACACACAACTATAAATAACTTGCTGTTAATTCGAAAAAAATAGAATAAATTGACTAAACTTAAACCCCATTTTATAAAAAAGAAAGAAAAACAAAGAAAAATAAAAGAAGAGAAATTATTCATTTAACTCTTTCATTATCTCGTTGTAAATGCTGAAGTCAAACAAGATATTATCAATTTCACTCTTGTTACTTACACCTTTAAGTTTTCCATCCATTGCTCCTTGTTTGTTCATTACATCAACGAATAAGTATGTTCCTTCTTTCAATGGTTCTGGGTTTGTGTCAAATTTCATGTTTGGTATTGATTCTTCTTCAACTTTCTCATCAACTCCAAGCCATTCTGCACTATCTTTTATAACCAATTCTTTGTTTTCATTAATTTCTTTTGTTGCCAATACTATGAGTTTTAAGAACGCCTTTACAGCATCTCTCTTGTTATTTAAAGCATCTTCTGATGCAGCAATTACACAACATGGGTGGTCTTTCCACATTCCTTTTGGTGGTAAGTCTTTGCTATAAACTATAGGTTTTCCTATGCCTTCTGTTTTTAAAACTTCTGGCGTTGGTTCCCATGCAATTACCGCATCGAGTTCTTTTTGGGAAAGCATTTGTGGCATGGATTTTTGTCCTTTACAGTTTATTAATAAAACCATAGCTTCTTTGTTATTTGGATCTTCAGTGTATGTTATACCTTCTGCTTCAAGGGCTTTTTTTATCATAACGTACTGTATTGAAATAGGTAATGGGTAACCTATTTTAACTTGCTTTCCATTTGCGTGTTGTTCTTTTATCCAGTTTATGAACTCTTCCCAATTATTTGCTGGAATATCCTTCCTTATTACAACTGCTGAACCTTCTCCCTGCAAAGCACTAATAATCTTTGCCTTTGTTCCTTTATCTATTGCAAAAACCGCTGGTGGAACCCCATTTAATCCAATGTCAATTTGGTTTTGTGCCATTAAGGTCATTATCTTTGCTCCACCTTCAACAACTTGAACTAACTCAACATCAGCAACCTTTTTGCCATTTTCATATAGTTCATATTTTTTCTTTGGTTCGATTTCTTTCATGTATATACCATACTTATCCTTAAATAAATTTCCTTCCTTAGCAGCGACAAATAATGCTGCATGGTGGTCTGTTGGAAGGTAGGCAACTTTTAATGTTGGGGTTTCAGTTTTGGTCTCGTTTTGCATGCAACCACTAAATAAAACCCCTGCAATAAGGATAGAACTCAATAATATTACATATTTTTTAATAGTATCACCCCCTTTAACAACATGAGTTAAGTAAAAAACAACTATATAAAATTTTTGATTTTTTTGCATATTATTAGCATTTTAAGAAAAAAATATTGCTCAATATTTCTTATAAGAAATAAAGAAGTTGTATTAAAAGACACATAAGTTATTATGCATTAAACTTATGTTTATTTTTGGCAGTTATTTGATAAATTTAAAAATTATAAAACTAAAAATAAATAAGAATTACTACTTATACATTTTTTCAGCATATTCTTTTACCATTCTCTCCGCATCAAAATATTCAACAATATGGTTAACACAGTTTGCAACTTTTTCCCACCACGCGTCAGAATCATACATTTTAGCAGCTTTTTCCAATTCTTTATACATGCAATCAGCTTCATAAGCATCATCAGTATTTACTCCATCACCAATTGTAAAACTATCATCCGGATACATTTCAGCCCATTCTACATGCCAGCCATCTAATGTGCTCATGTGGATTGAACCATTCATCGATGCCGTCATTCCAGAAGTTCCTGAGGCCTCACAAGGTTTCCTTGGTGTATTCAACCAGATATCAGAACCCATTTTTAATAACTTGCTTAGCTTTAACTCATATCCAGTAAGTATGGCAGCATTTTTCATTTCTCTTGTTTTTGATACTATCCAGTTAAAGGTCATTTGCCCTTGTGAATCGTTTGGATGTGGTTTTCCAGCCCAAATTATCTGCATCTTGTTACTTTCTAATAGCTTCCTTAATCTTTTTTCATCATACAATGGCAAATATGGTCTCTTATACTCTACAAATCTCCTTGCCCACACAACAGTCATCACATTTGGATCAAAAATTTTTCCAGTTTGGTCTGCAACCTCCCCAAAAAGCATTTTTTTCAATTCCATTTTTCTCTCTCTCAATTTCTCATAGTCGTAATTTTCTGCAGCCTCTTTTATGATTTTATCTTGCCAATAATGCCTGTCTTGAGCGTTTGTTATACTGATTATTTCACATTTATCTTTTACCCAACTCCACATTTGGTCTGTAGTTTTTTTATGTTGTTTTGAAACTGCATTTGCTCTTTTGGACATTCTTAATGCTGCAACGGTTAAATTAAATGGATTTCCTCCCAATTTTTCTGCAGTTTTGATATCTACATTACTAAAGAATCCCATGTTTTTAAGTAAGTTTATATCTTGTGTTTCATTACCTTCGGGCATTGGTGTGTGAGTAGTAAAAACCAAATGTTCTCTAACATAATCCAAACCATAATCTTCAAGCATTTTAAATGCAAGTGGTAGACCATGTGGCTCATTTAGATGGAATAATTTGACATTTTCACATTCTTTGATAACCTTATATCCTCCAATTCCAAGGACTATTTCTTGGGCTATATGTGTTAAGTTATTGCTATCGTATAAGTGATAAGAAATTGTCCTTGAAAGGTAGTCATTTTCAGGTATGTCAGTTGTTAAAAAATATATTGGACAAGTGCCAAAAACGTCTTCTTCAAGTTTGTAGGCTTTAACCCAAACTGTAGCTCCATTTATGGTTACTGGAACTTTTAATTTAATATCTGTCAAGAAATCATAGTATTTTCTTACATATTCCACTTTCATTCTACCTTCTCTATCCCTAACTTGGTCATAATATCCATAACTCCAAAGTATGGAAACTCCAACTAAAGGTAAGCCTAATCTTTTAGCAGCCCTAAAATGAGAGCCTGCTAAAAATCCTAACCCCCCAGCGTATGTTTTTAATGGTTGATCGATGGCAAATTCCATACAAAAATAAGCCGTTGGTTTCATGCAATTCAACCCCTAAGCGATTTTCATTTTTAAGTTTTACTTTACTTTAGTTATTTTTGATAATTCATTAAATTATATTGTAATCATGCACTCTATTTATGGTCAATTATAACTTTATATACAAAAATATATATATTTGCTGTAATTAAAATATAACAATATATAAATTCCAAAAAATTGTAAATTCAAATAATTTAAATGTGGGGTAAATATGGGAAAAAACAGAATGGGCAAAAAAGATGTTATAGTGCCACTTGATGTTCCAGAATCTGCAAGAAAAAAATACATAGAAAATTATTTAGAGCTCACAAAAAATACTGGTAGAGTAATGTTGTTTGCTGGAGATCAAAAAATGGAACATTTAAATGATGACTTCTATGGGGAGGGGATAGCAAAAGATGATGCTGACCCAGAACACCTTTTTAGAATTGCCAGTAAGGCAAAAATTGGAGCATTTGCTACTCAGTTGGGATTAATAGCGAGATACGGTATGGATTATAGAAAGGTGCCATATATTGTTAAAATAAATTCAAAAACCCATTTGGTTAAAACATCCCAAAGAGATCCAATAAGTAGGGCTTTGATTGATGTAAAGGATGTCGTCGAGTTTCAAAACAATTCAGGGCTTAATATATTAGGAGTGGGTTATACAATCTATCCCGGTAGTGAATATGAGCACATCATGTTCGCTGAGGCTTCAAGAATCGTATATGAAGCTCACAAACACGGCTTAATAGCAATTATTTGGTCTTACCCAAGAGGCAAGGCAGTTAAAAATGAAAAAGATCCTCATTTAATAGCAGGGGCTGCAGGAGTTGCAGCATGTTTAGGAGCAGATTTTGTTAAAGTAAATTATCCAGAATGTAAAAATGCAGCAGAAGCGTTTAAAGAGGCGGTATTAGCAGCAGGAAGAACAAAAGTGCTATGTGCTGGAGGACCAAGTGTAGATGTTAAGGCATTTTTGCAGAGGTTATATGAGCAAATACACGTTAGTGGCGCTGCAGGAAATGCAACAGGAAGAAATATTCATCAAAAACCTCTTGATGAAGCAATAAGGATGTGCAATGCTATTTATGCAATTACCGTTGAAAATAAAACCGTTGAAGAGGCACTAAAAATTTACGAAGGATAAAAAATTAATGGCAAAACCCTTAGGTTTTGCCGTATTTTTTATTTGTTTTTCTTTCTTTTTTAGCCAGTTTTTAAATTTTAAATGACAGTAATAATCTAATAATCTAAAAATTAAGTGGTAAAAATTAGTTCTTTATTTTTCTATCACTCCTATGGATTTGAAAACTGGACAAATTATTTAAATTATTAGCATAACCATAAAAATCAAGTGTTGTTTGTTTATTTTCTTTTAATCTTTCTTTTTTAGGTGGTTTTAATTCCCTAAACTCAAGATTTTCTTCTTCCAAAAGTTTTTTAGCTCCAGACGTTAATGATGGAGCGACAAGGATTCCCCTAATATTGCCTTCACCATATTCATACTTCAAACACTCAACATACCTTTTTAATTGACTAACCGCCTGCAAATCAGCCCTCCTCCTCTTCAACTCAATAACAACCCATCTTCCACTCTTATCCTTACCCAAAATATCAATTATACCATGATTAATTTGTTTTTCTTTGAATAACGGCTTAAACCCATCTTCAATCAATGAAGGATTTTCAAAAATTAATTCAGCCATCTCCGCCTCACTTCCAGTTAATGAGAGCTCTTCGTAATCCTCACACTGGAAGCTACATGCATGATATACTTTGATGAGTTCAACTTGTAAAATTTCTCTTGGTTTTTTTCTAACACTCTTTAATACCAACTTACCATCATGCACTTCCCAACTAACCACACTCCCAGGAGGTTGCCAATTTACAGGTTCTCTCTTAGTATTTTTGTGAACCAAAAAAGAACCATCAGGTTTTATAATAATAATCCTATCTCCAGGTTCCAACTCACTCTTAGCTCTGCCATCATAACGAACTCTACAAAAAGCAAAAAATACAAGTATACTATCATTAACAATTCCAGAAGCAAGTAACTCGACGATATCTTCAGCTTTAGGATTAACTAAATAATTAACTTTCCCGATACTGCCTCCACAATCCATATCCAACACCACACACTTTCAATTACTCCCCTCTACAAGAAATACGCCCCAATTACACAAAATGAAAATGAAATATGATCAAATTTTAAAAATTTAATTAGTGAAAAAAAAGAATAAAATAAATTCTGTTGAGTAAGATCTTAATTATTCGTGAATACTTTCTAAAACAATATCTAAGAGTTCTTTGCTATTTACTGCAATTACATTTAATCTCTCTGTTGCACTCAAGCTAAATTTAAGCTCTTCCCCATTTTCATCCGTTATTATTGCCCCGGCCTCTTTTGCTATCACAACCCCAGCAACAATATCCGTTGGTCTTATATATCTCCTTATGTCAACGATTCCATCCAATGAACCTTTTGCCATATAGGCAAGTTCAATAGCAATAGCTCCCAAAATCCTAACTCTCTTAACATTTTTTATATGGTTTATTCTCTGATTTCCATAAAAGCTTAAAGATATTGATTCCAATTTGAGTGGTCTTACTTTTATTTTCTCTCCATTGAGATAAGCCCCTCTTTTTGGGATTCCCTCATAAACATTCTTGGTCACAAATTCATAAATCATTGTGTAGATTGGTTCATCTTTTTTAAACACTGCAAAACTAAACCCACAAATTGGAATGCCGTTGATAAAGTTGTAAGAACCATCAACTGGGTCAATAACAACCGTATATTCACTTTCCTTGTTGATATTCCCACTTTCTTCACTAACTATATTAACATCCAAAGGTAAAAGGTGTTTTAAAACAATATCTTCCGCCTTTTTATCAACGAGTTTTGTCTGATCCCCACTTGGACTAAAACCAATAAATTTTGATGCTTCTTCCTTTCCAAAAAGTGGCATTATTTCTTTTTCAATGTCTTTTGCAATTTTTAATGCAATTTCGTTCCACTTCATTTTAATCTCCCATAATAACTTTGATAAAAAATATAGTTGTTCGCGTTAATAATTGATCATTATGGTTAATAAAATTTAAAGTAGAGATAAATAAAGTTTTAGAAATTTAATTCTGATATATTGTTCTTTCAAAAAAATCCATTATGCCTAATAAATGCAAAAAAATTTGCGAACAACTATAGTTTAGGTATTGGTTGATAAAATATTTTTGCATTTAAAAGGAATCTAAAAAAATATGAGAAAATCAATTAAACTCCGTTATGATTTTGCTTAACCTTTTTTTGATGCACTTAGTTCTCTTCCATTTCATTTAATGAGTAAACTCCCAACAATCCATCTTTAACGGCCTCAATTGCCTTAATTGCTGCCCTTGCACCTTGGATGGTTGTTATGTATGGGATATTAAACTCTACTGCAGCCCTTCTTATATAGTAACCATCTGTTTTTGCAGCATCTCCAGAGGATGTGTTTATTATCAAATCAATCTTACCTTGCTGTATTAATGTTAAGATATTATCATTTGTGCTTTCGGAGATTTTCTTAACCTCTCTAACTGGAATGCCTTCTTTTCTTATAACCTCTGCAGTTCCCTTTGTTGCAAATATCTCAAATCCTAATTCATGGAATTTCTTTGCTATTTCCCCAATATGCCTTTTATCTCTATCCTTTACACTTATAAACACTGTTCCTGACATTGGCAACTCCATGTTTGCTGATAACTGGGATTTGTAGTATGCCCTACCGAAGTCAGCATCAATACCTATTGCCTCTCCAGTAGATTTCATCTCTGGCCCTAAAACTGGGTCAACTCCAGGCAATTTTTGGAATGGGAATACTGCCTCTTTAACTGAAACATATTTTGGTTTTGCTATTCCAACGTATCCTAAATCTTTAAGCTTTTGCCCCATAATTACCTTTGTAGCAATTTTTGCAAGTGGAATACCTATTGATTTACTTACATAAGGCACGGTTCTTGATGCTCTTGGATTTGCCTCTAAGATGTAAACCTTTCCATCTTTAACTGCATATTGGATATTTATTAAACCGACAATCTTCAAAGCCCTTGCCAATTTGGTTGTGTAATCGATTATTGTGTCGATTATCTCCTTAGGCAATGTCTGTGGCGGAATAACGCAAGCACTATCTCCACTGTGCACTCCTGCTTCCTCAATATGCTCCATTATTGCTCCAATAAATACATCTTCCCCATCACATACGGCATCAACATCAACCTCAATGGCATCTTCCAAAAACTTATCAATCAAAACTGGATGCTCTGGGGAAACTCTAACTGCCTCTCTCATGTAGTCCTTTAACTCCTCAGTGTTATAAACAATCTGCATTGCTCTTCCACCAAGGACATAGGAAGGCCTAACCAATACAGGATATCCAATCTTCTCTGCAATTTTTATTGCCTCCTCCTCTGTAAATGCAGTTCCTCCCTCTGCTTGTGGGATACCTAACTTTTTTAATAGTTTGGAGAACTGCTCCCTATCCTCTGCCAAATCTATGCTCTCAGGGGATGTTCCTAATATTTTGACCCCTGCTTTGTGAAGTTTCATTGCTAAATTTATAGCAGTTTGTCCACCAAATTGGACCATAACTCCCAATAATTCCCCGTTTTCCCTCTCTTTTTCAACAATATTCATTACATCTTCAAATGTTATTGGTTCAAAGTAAAGTTTATCTGATGTATCGTAGTCAGTTGAGACGGTTTCTGGGTTGTTGTTTATTATAATTGCCTCAATACCCATTTCTTTTAAGGCAAATATTGCGTGAACTGTTGAGTAATCAAACTCTACCCCCTGTCCTATTCTTATAGGCCCAGAACCAAGGATGATGACCTTTTTGTTTGGAGATGGATTACTTTCATCTTGCTCTTTGTAGGTTATTTTTTCATAGGCAGAGTAGTAGTATGGGGTTTTTGCCTCAAACTCAGCAGCACATGTATCTACCATTTTGTAAGTTGGAGTTATTCCATATTTTTTCCTCAACTCTCTAACCTCATTTTCGCTCATTCCTAACAAATTTGCCAATTGAACATCAGAGAATCCCATCATCTTTGCCTTTAACAATATTTTCTTTAATTTATCTTCCATATAATCACCATTTTAAGCGATTTCATTCTTCATAATTTTTAAAATTTTAATTTTTAATTTTCCTCTTTTGCCCTTTTTAATGTCAAAAGTCCATTAATCAGGACTACGATTCCTACCAAAGTAAGCAGTATCTTTCCTCTTAGCAAAGCCCACAAAGTCATTGCTACTATTAGAATGTTTATAAAAATTAATATTTTTATCTTCGTTTCTTTTTTCATAATCTCCCATTTAGGCATTTATAGTTGTGTGCGAATTTTTTTAAACTTATTATAAAAACTTATAAAATTTTAAGTGGTCATTTTTCCTCCTTTAAATTTTGAAATTGAGTATTTAATGCCTTATAAATTTTATTAAAGTTATGTTCAATTTCTAACGCACACAACTATAATCCCTTTAATTCCTTTCCAAGTTTTTCTAACTCCTTCTTCATATCAACAATGTTCTTGATTTTTCTAATGAAGAACTCGTCAATATTTGTTAACTCTGCTATTTTCTCAACACTCCAACCTCTATCCAATGCATAAGCAATAACAAATATTCTCTCATCTGTTGGGTTCTTCAATATGTCTTCAATCTCCTCATCGGTGTATTCCTTGTCTTTTCCATCCCCAATTAAACCAAACCTACCAATATCCAAGCTTCTAATTGCCTTTTGCAGTGCTTCCTCAAAACTTCTACCAATTGCCATGACTTCTCCAGTTGATTTCATACTTGTTCCTAATCTCTTATCTACTGTCCTGAACTTGTCAAATGGCCATCTTGGGATTTTTACAACAACATAATCTAATGTCGGCTCAAAGCTTGCGGGTGTTTCTTTTGTGACATCATTTCTAATCTCATCCAATGTCATACCTATTGCAATCTTTGCAGCGATTCTTGCTATTGGGTATCCAGTTGCTTTACTTGCTAATGCTGAGCTCCTTGAGACCCTTGGGTTTACCTCTATAACCCTATACTCAGTCATCTCCTTGTTTACTGCAAACTGAATGTTACATCCTCCCTCAATTCCCAAATGCCTAATGATTTTTAATGCAGCACTTCTCAATTTTTGGTGGAACTCATCACTCAATGTTTGTGCTGGAGCAACGACAATACTTTCTCCTGTGTGTATTCCCATTGGGTCAATGTTCTCCATGTTACAAACAATAATACATGTGTTTTTTCTGTCTCTCATGACCTCATACTCAAACTCTTTCCAACCCAAAACGCTTTCATCAATCAAAACTTGGTTGATTATGGAGTATTTTAAACCTTTTTTGACAATCTCTATGAGTTCCTCCTCATTGTGAGCAATTCCTCCACCAGTCCCTCCTAATGTAAACGCAGGCCTAACAATGACTGGATAACCAATTTCCTCAACGAACTCTAAGGCCTCTTCTACACTATTAACTGCCTTTGATTTTGTTGTTGGCTCACCAATTTCTTTCATTGCTTTATCAAACAACGCTCTGTCCTCACAAATTTCAATGACCCTTGCATTAGAACCTATCAACTCAACACCATATTTATCCAAAACTCCTCTTTTATACAACTCCATTGCAAGGTTAAGCCCTGTCTGACCTCCCATTGTTGGCAATATAGCGTCAGGCCTTTCCTTTTCAATAATCTTCTCAACAATCTTTGGGTGTAATGGTTCTAAATAAACCTTATCTGCAATATTTGTGTCTGTTTGGATTGTTGCAGGGTTGGAATTCACTAAAATAGTATATACTCCCTCTTCTCTTAACGCCTTACATGCCTGGGAACCAGAAAAATCGAACTCTGCTGCCTGTCCTATAACTATAGGCCCAGAACCTAAAATCATAACCTTGTTTATATCTTCCCTTTTCAAAATTCCACCTTTAGGGCATTTTTGATGAACTTATTCCAAAATTTTCATGAATAACCATAATAATTCTATTTTTTGTCCATACTCTAAGCTAAACACTTAATTGATGAAATTATCTGTAAAAAACGATAATTATAAATCATCCTTAAAACTGAAATCTTATCCCAAAATACGCAAATTTTATTTATATAATTTTGGGCAATATGACATCAACACATCTTCAACATAATATAGCACATATCATTTTTAAATTTAATGGATAGTTATAGGTTGAGAACATAGTCCTATAGTCGTGTGCGTTAGAAATTGGAAATATGCTATTGACAAATTCTTAAAGATTCATCCCTTATTTCAAATTTTAAGGAGGAATAAAAGTTATTTAAAAATTTATTAATACATAATTAATGGCAAAACCAAAGGTTTTGCCGTATAAATTCCGCACACGACTATAAATGAACCTTTAAAAGGTTTCATCAAATGGATGGGATGCCTTACTATCTGATGAGTATTCTCTACAATAAATTTAAAAATTTAAAATATTTAAATTAAGGATGGTGATAAGTTGAGAGACATAGTTTTAAAGTATGTACTTCAAAATGCAATAAAATACAATGGAAAAGCAAACCCAAAGGCAGTTTTAGGGAAGTTTTTGGCAGAGAATGCAGAGTATAGAAAAAATGCAAAAGAGGTATTGAGTATAATAGAAGAGGTAGCAAAAGAAGTTGAGAAGTTATCAGTCGAGGAGCAAATAGCAAAATTAAAAGAAATTGCACCAGAGATGCTCGAAGAAGATAAAGGCAGACAGAAAAAAGATAAAGATTTGGAGTTAAAAAACGTAAAAGGAAAAGTAATTATGAGATTTGCTCCAAACCCATCAGGACCTTTGCATCTTGGACATGCGAGGGCAGCAGTGTTAAATGATTACTTTGTTAAAAAATACGGAGGGAAGTTGATTTTAAGGCTGGAAGATACAGACCCAAAGAGGGTTTTGCCAGAGGCCTACGATATGATTAAAGAAGATTTGGAGTGGTTAGGGGTTAAGGTTGATGAGGTTGTTATCCAATCAGACAGAATGGATATTTACTATGAATATGGGAAAAAGTTAATTGAAATGGGTCATGCTTATGTTTGTGAATGCGACCCAGAAGAGTTTAGGGAGTTGAGGAATAAAGGAATCCCATGTAAGTGTAGGGAGAGAGATGTTGAGGAGAACCTTGAACTTTGGGAAAAGATGCTAAATGGAGAAGTTGAAAATGTTGCTGTTAGGTTAAAAACAGACATAAAACACAAAAATCCATCAATAAGGGATTTCCCAATATTTAGAATTGAAAAAACACCACACCCAAGAACAGGGGATAAATATTGCGTATACCCATTAATGAACTTCTCTGTTCCAATTGATGACCATCTACTTGGAATGACGCATGTTTTGAGAGGGAAAGACCACATTGTGAATACTGAAAAGCAGTCTTACATATACAACTACTTTGGATGGGAGATGCCAGAATACCTACATTATGGAATTTTAAAGATTGAGGGTACAGTTTTAAGCACTTCAAAGATGTATGAAGGGATTAAAGAGGGGATATATAAAGGATGGGATGATCCAAGATTGGGAACATTGAGGGCATTAAGAAGAAGGGGAATCCAGCCAGAGGCAATATATGAGATAATGAAAAAGATTGGCATAAAGCAGGCAGATGTTAGATTCTCATGGGAAAACTTATATGCAATAAACAAAGACCTTATTGACAAAAATGCAAGAAGGTTTTTCTTTGTTGAAAATCCAAAGAAGGTTATTGTTAAAGATGCGGAGAAAGAGGTTTTACATTTAAGAATGCATCCTGATAACAAGGAGTTAGGAACAAGGGAATTGATTTTTGATGGGGAAATATATGTTTCAGATGAATTGGAAGAAGGGAAGGTATATAGGTTGATGGAATTGTTCAATATCGTTATTGAGAAGGTTGAGGATAACATTATCTACGCAAAATACCATAGTAAGGACTTTAAAATTGCAAGGGAAAATAAGGCAAAAATCATCCATTGGGTTCCTGTAAAGGACTGTGTAAAAACCACCATAATAGACACTGATGCAAAAGAACATGTAGGAGTTGCTGAAAAGGACTTTAAAGTAGCCAATGTCGGTGAAATCGTGCAGTTTGAGAGAGTTGGGTTTGTTAGAGTCGATAATAAGAAAGATGATGAAGTTGTCTGTTATTTCGCACACAAATAAGGACTAAATTTATTAAATTCATTTTTCTTTTTAGAATTTTTCTTTTTTAAATTCCTATTTTTATGGGATAATTCCTCCTTATATAAAATTGAAGTTAATCAATTTACATTAACATAAAATTTAAATATAATTTAATCTAATTAACACTGTAGTGTGGAGGTGATATTTTGATTAAATCGAAATGGCTCTTGGTATTGCTAATTGGTGCAATAAGCGTTGCGTTATGTGGTTGTGTAAACACCAGCAAAGAACAACCTACACAATCAACCACACCACAAACAAGTCAGGCATCTAATGCTAAAGTAGAAGAGAAAGTTCTAAAAATATTCCATGCTGGAAGTTTATCCGTGCCATTTTCTGAATATGAGAAAATGTTTGAAAAGGAACATCCAAATATCGATGTACAGAGAGAACCAGCAGGAAGTGTAAAATGTGTTAGAAAAATTACGGATTTAGGTAAAAAGGCGGATATCTTAGCGTCAGCAGATTATTCACTAATTCCACAAATGATGATGCCAAAATATGCTGATTGGTATGTTATGTTTGCAAGAAATGAAATCGTCCTGGCATATACTGATAAAAGCAAATACAAAGATGAAATAAACTCAACAAATTGGTATGAAATATTGAATAAGCCTGATGTTAAATTTGGTTTTTCAAATCCTAATGATGACCCTTGCGGTTATAGAAGCCAGATGGTCATGCAGTTGGCAGAGATTTACTACAAAAACCCAAAAATTTACGATGATTTGGTTTTGAAGAACTCAAACATTAAGGTTGAGGAAGAAAACGGAACATACACAATATTAGTCCCACAAAATGTTGAAGTAAATACCAACAAAATAGTCCTCAGAAGCAAAGAAACAGATTTATTGGCACCTTTAGAAGCAGGCGCTTATGATTACCTCTTCATATACAAAAGTGTCGCAGAACAACATCACTTAAAATACATTGAACTTCCAAAAGAAATAAACCTTGGTTATTATGAATATGAAGATGCTTACAAAAAAGTTAAATTAAAACTACTTGGTAAAAATAAAACTCTCGTTGCAAAACCAATTGTGTATGGATTAACTATTCCAAAAAACGCCCCACATAAAAAAGAGGCAATTGAATTTGTTAAAATGGTTTTAGAGCATCCAGAAGTGTTTGAGAAAAATGGACAGCCAGCCATTAACCCAGCAGTTGGATTTGGAAACATTCCTGAAGAGATAAAGCCATTAGTAAAAGTAGAAGAGTAGAAAATTGGACTTAATTAAAATTACTTTTATTTTTATTATTTTTATTTTTTACATAGTTTTCAATTTTATCATGACTATAAACGATTTTTAAGGATTTGCTTTAAAATTTTGGAAGAAACAAAATAAAAATTTAAAAACTTATAAAACTTCACTTATTTTATCAATATCGACTAATTTTTGCTCTCCACTAATCATGTCTTTTAAAGTGACTTTTCCTTCACTCAACTCCCTACTACCAACAATTATAACCTTTTTGATACCTTTTGTGTTTGCGTAATCTAAGGCTTTATTTAACCTTCTCCCCATCAATTCAACTTCAACGATTTTGTTGTTTTTTCTTAATGTATCTGCTATATCCAAGCATGCCTTTATTAATTCCTTATCTTTTTTCACTGGGGTTATTAATATTGCCTCTTCTTCAACCTCAAAGTCATCAATGTTGAGCATAATTCTATCAAATCCATAGGCAAATCCTACCGCTGGTGTCGGCTCTCCTCCGAATGTTTCTATTAAGTTGTCGTACCTTCCTCCACCACAAACCTGCCTTGCCCCCTCTCTTTTTCCATAGATCTCAAATACCATTCCAGTGTAGTAATCGAGCCCTCTTGCAATTCCTAAATTTATAACATAATCATGCCTTACAAAATCCAATATCTCTTCAAGATTCTCTACAGCTTCAATTGCCTTTGGATAATCTTTTAAGTCCTCTTTAACTTTCTCCAATATTTCCCTTCCTCCCTTATATTCCAAAACTTTGAAAATAATATCCTTTTTCTCCTCGCCAATTTTTTCATTTAAAAACTTCTCAAGCCCTTCTATATCTTCCTTATCAATCAAATGCCTTATCTTATTTTGTGTTTCAACATCCAATCCCATTTCATCAAACACTCCTCTTAAAACTCCCAAATGCCCAATATGAACCTCAAAATCCATATTTATACTTTTTAAACCTTCAATTGCAAGATTTATAATCTCTGCATCTGCTAATGGACTTTTACTCCCAATTAACTCACATCCCATCTGCCAGAACTCTCTATATCTTCCTGCCTGGGGTCTCTCATACCTAAAACAGTTTGCGAAATAGTAGAGTTTTAATGGTTTTGGCAACATCTTTAACTCATTTATATAAAATCTCGCTACTGGGGAAGTGAGTTCTGGCCTTAACGCCATCTCTCTACCACCATGATCTTTAAATACAAAGAGTTGCTTCCTAATTTCTTCCCCTGTTTTCTTTGCAATTAAATCGAAATGCTCAAAAGTTGGGGTTAAGATTTCCTTGTAGTTGTAACTCTCTATAACTTTCCTCAATTTGTTCTCAATAATTCTTCTCTTCTTCATCTCCTCTGGAGTAAAGTCCCTTGTCCCTCTTGGCTTTTGAAACATTCTTCCACCTTAAAAAAGTTTTGTTTAAATTTATATAGTTGATACAGGGCATTAACAATAAAAATAAGCTAAGAGAGATTTCTAATTTTGTTTGTGTCTTACTTATTTGTTAAAAATTAACAAAAAATAATATTGAAGTAAAATTACTCTTTATTTAACATTTCATTTATTTCTTTTTCCATCATGTGGCCTTTTACTTCAACCTTTACACTTTTTACGCCTTCAATACCTTTAACTACTTCTTTTGCGTGCATTGCCATTCCTAAAACACTCATACATGCAGGGTTTGTAGGAGTTAATGTAAACTTAACGTTTCCTTCATCATCAACTTCAACATCACTTATTAACCCCATATCAACAATGCTAATTCCCATGTGTGGGTCAGTAACTTTTTTTAACGCATTCATTATATCTTCTTTTGAGACCATGTTTTCACCTTTTTTTATTTTTTGATGTGGTTTAATTAAAAACTTAAATGGATTTTAAAAAGAGTTTTATTTTATCTTTTCGTTATTTTATTTAAAAATTTTGTTATATAAGCCCGATAACATCAAAGTAATTCTTTTGCCTAACGAATATAATCGGAATGTTTAAATCAATAAGTTTGTTTTTTAGTTCTTTATCATTTGTGCACACAATCACGTTCTTATTTTCCTTTGCAAAGTTTATAATTATCTCATCTGTATATGTTCCTTTGTTGTAGTCAATTATCCCATATTTTTCAATCATCTTCAATGCCAAAGATACGGAGAGTTTTTCCTTACCTTTTAGTTCCCTTTGAAGTTTTTGCAACTCATCATAGATACACTTTAATATAACCACTCTATACTTTGCATTTAATGCCCTTTCCAATTCATAGTCAAAATTTATCTTATGCTTAAACGCATATATTAAAAAATTTGTGTCTGGAACCACTAAATACATAAATGACACCAGTTCTCATTGAATAAAATAACAAAAATTAATATTTTAATTTATTATGGGTGTTATAGTTCGATAAATTTGATAAAATTAATCCATATATTGTCCTCGTAAGAAAAATAAAAAAGGATTTACGGTTATTTTAAATTAGAGTTCAACACAGTTTTTGATTTAAGTAACATTTAAATACAACAAGGAACATTAACATCCACAAATATATTCTTTTTCAAAATCAAAGACAATTTCTTTTTCTTTTCCATCTGAAATAATTAATTTTCTGTCCTTTATGACTTCTCCACAAACCTCCGCAGTGATATTAGCATCTTCCAAGATTTCAACTATACTTTTAACATTTTCTTCCTTTGCGGTGAATACAAATGCAGTTCCTGGATAAACTTTAAGCCAGTGATTTAGTGGAATATCTTCTGGTTTAGGTATTTTTGTCACATCTACAACTCCACCTTTTTTAGAAACCTCCAAAAGCATTCCTAACGTTCCAATTGCTCCCGGATTGCTTATATCTTTGCAGGAGTTTGCGAGTTTTTCCTCTCCAATAATGGTTAATGCCCTTAACTGCTCTCTAACAATCTTTTTTGGTTTCATTGTTGTTGTATCCCAGTTGAGTTTAAATTTCTCATGCAATTTTCCATCCAAATCATAGGCAAAAATAATTTTATCTCCAACCTTTGCATTGTCACTCCTCAATATACAGTCCTTCTTAACGATACCCGTAATGGAGACATCTAAAACATTACACTGTGCATCAGGATGTGTATGTCCACCAACCATAGGAATGCCGAATTTTTTAACACCTTCTTTAACTCCACTCAACACTTCTCTTCCAATATCGCAATCCTTAATGCTTATGATGTTTGTCATTGCTACTGGTTTACCTCCCATAGCAGCGATGTCATTTGCATTAACCAATACCGAGCAATAGCCAGCCCACCAAGGGTCTGCCTCCAATAATTTACCCCAGATTCCATCTGCTGCTAATAAAATTGCATTTTCTCCATCAATTCCAACAACTGCCGCATCATCACCAAAATCAACAATGATATCAAAATCATACTCCTCCTCAAAAACAAAATTACTAACAACATTCTTAATTTCCTTTTTTCTTATAACACCTTCAAAATTTTTTATCTCTTCTGCCAATTTTTTCAAATTCATAAAATCCCCTTTTTCATTGATAATACAATTCTTATGATTTTTAATACTACCATTTTTAAAACTTTCGATTTTTTAAATTTGGATTTTTGCATTATAAATTTTATTGATTTATTGATATTGACATGATATTGAATAAATAATAGAGCAATAAGGTAGAAAGTTAAGAATTAAATTTGTCCTTTATACTTTTGGTAAGATTTCTCCAACATAGTAATAACAGGCAATTCTTCTCCTGCTAAGAACTCGAGGCACGCTCCTCCTCCAGTACTTATATGTCCTATTTTATCAGCAACACCAATTAACTCTGCAGCAGCAGATAAATGTCCTCCTCCAATAACGGAAAATGCGTTGGAGTTTGCGATGCTGTTTAATATTTCCGCTGTTCCTTTTAGGAAGTTTTTGTTTTCAAACACTCCTGCTGGCCCATTGGCAACTATTGTTTTTGCATCTTTAATAATCTCATTGTATAATTCAATCGTCTTTTCTCCAATATCGTGGATTGGATATTCTACTTCAATATCCATATCTAAATCAATTTCTTTCCTCTCTCCATCAATATTTAGAGCCGCATCTATTGGAGTTATAATTTTGTCCTCATACTTATCCAACAATTCCTTTGCAATACCTATTTGGTCTTTTAATCCCATATCCTCAATAATCTTCTCATTTACACCCAGTTTGTAGCCCTTTGCTATTAAGAAGATGTTTGCCACAATTCCTGTTGTTAATACCTTATCTGCTGATCCATTTTTTAAAACATTTTTCATTACTTTTATACTGTCATCTGCTTTGGCTCCACCCAAAACAAAGATACAAGGTCTTTCAGGATTTTTTAATACTTTTCCTAAAATACTCAATTCTTTTTCCATAATTCTTCCAGCAATCATTGGTAAATAATATGCAAATCCTACTAAAGATGGTTGTGCTCTATGTGCAGCTGCAAACGCATCGTTTACAAAATAATCACACAATGGATATAATTTCTTTACTAAATGTGTCTCTGCTTGCTTTTTTGGAGTTATGTCCTTCCATTTTTTCCAATCTTTCAAAACTTCCTCTGCAAGGAACCTTACATTCTCAAGTAGTATTATTTCCCCATCTTTCATATTCTTTATAGCGTTCCTTGCATAAGAACCAAATATGTCATCTATGTATCTAACTTCTCTATCCAAAACCTCAGAGAGTTTTTCTGCATGCATTTCTAAGGTTGTAAAGTCCTTTTTTCCTGGCCTACTTTGGTGAGCAAGAATAACTACCCTCGCATTTTTATTGCAGAGTTCTTCAATTGTTTCTTTACATGCCCTAATTCTTGTATCATCTAAAACAACGCCTGTGTTCAAATCTATTGGGCTGTTTATATCCACTCTCAACAAAACAGTTTTTCCATCAAGATCAAAATCGTCTAAAGTTAGGAACATCATTTCCCTCCTTGTTGTTATTTAGTCCATTACATAATTCTAATTGGCTGAAATATAATAATCGATAAAAATTAAATTGATAATTTATTATTGAAGTATTGTCATTATTTATTTTTTATTGTTATTTTTTCGACTAATGGGTGATAAAATGAAAGGTGAATTTTTTGCATTGTTAGCTGCGTTATGTTGGGGCCTATGTCCAATAATTGAGAAAAAAGCCTTAGAATTAACTGACTCATCAACAGCTATATTTATTAAATCATTAATGGACTTTATAATAATTTCTCTAATATTTGCTTCAACTGGAAAGATAATGACAATGAAGATTGACTATAGGGTTCTTATTTATTTAACTTTGGTATCGTTAATTGCTGGTATTACTGGACAGTATTTTTTCTATAAGGGTTTATCAATGTCCTCTCCATCAAAGGTTGTTGTTATATCAAGTATATACCCATTTGTGACAATAATGTTATCAACACTTATTTTGGGTAAGATGCCATCTGTTAAAGTTTGGATTGGGGCTATATTGATATTTATAGGCGTTTCCCTTGTAGTGGAATAACGGCACTACAGTCATTACGAATTTATACGGCAAAACTTTGTTTTGCCATTTATTTTTTAAAAGGATGATAAATCAATTATAAAATTCCAAATAAAGGTCAATCATACCTTATAATTTAATGAAGAAGTAAGGCAGACAACTATACATTTTATTGAAGTTTTTAGTCAGTTATAATGCAAGCTATTATGTTACTGCCCTTATGTTAAACTTTTCTATGATTTTTGTTCGCCTGATGATTTATTTAAACTTTTAACAATATCCAAAAGTTTAAAATAAGGGGATGGCAAAAGTTATTGTAAATGTTTATATTGTTAAGATGGTTACATGGGAGGGAAAATTATGCTTAGAAAAATAAAAAGAATATTTGTTGGAAATAAAGAACTCCCACAACAAATACCAATAAAAGAAGAAGAGTATGTAATTATTGGAGAAGACGCTCCTGCATATGAGATTGTCGGTTCAGAGCAGATACCTCTAACAGAAGAAAAAGAAAAAGAGGAAGATAGGGAAAAAATAGAAGAGAAAGTAATAGAAAAAGTAATAAAAATACCTCCAAAAATACTGACCATCAGAATTAAAACTCCTGAGGACTTTATAAATGTTAGAGAAATGATAGAGCATGATATTGTTATAGTTAACCTTGAAGAAATTCCAGTGGAAGGAGTTATTAAAGATTTCCTTGATTTTAAAAAGTATTTGGAGACATTGGGTTATAAGTTGGGTAGAGTAGGAGAGTATGTTATCCTTGCAGTTAAAGACAATGTTAATATTGATAGATACTCACCACAAACTATTGAAATAAATGAAAGAGATGAGGAATAAACAAATAGAAGGTGAGAAATATTAAAATTGCTATAACAGGGACCCCTGGAGTTGGAAAAACAACAATATCAAAAAAACTTGCGGAAAAATTGGGATTCAAGCATATTGACATAACCGAAGTTGTGAAAAAACATAAGCTATATTCTGAGAAGGATGAGGAAATGGATTCTTATGTAATTGACTTTGATAAACTTAGAGAGTTTCTCGATGGTTTAGATAATATAATACTTGATGGACATGTTAGTCATCTTTTAGATGCGGATTATATTGTAGTTTTGAGATGTAATCCGGAAACCGTTAAAAAGAGGTTGGAAGAGAGGGGATATAAGCAGAAGAAAGTTATGGAAAATGTTGAAGCAGAGATTTTGGATGTTTGTTTGGCTGAAAGTGAAGGAATGGTTTATGAAATAGATACGACTGGTAGAGACGTTGAAGATATTGTAGATGAAATTATTGATGCCATAAAAAATAAAAAGATAAGAAAAGGTATCGTAGATTGGACTGAAAAGTATTTTTATTTGTTGGAACAATTTAAATAGCATAATAACAAAACATAAATAACAACTATGAGGTTTTTAATAACATTTTGAAATTTTTAGTCTACTATAGTCGTTTGCGTTTATAAATAGTTATAAGAGTGTCATAAATCATTTATCTTAAATTTATTTGGGATTTGTTTAACATTAGTAACTTTAAATTTTAAGTAAGTTATAGTTGTTTGCCAATTTTATACGGCAAAACTTTGTTTTGCCATTTAATATTCCAAATAAAGGTTAATCATCCCCTATAATTTAATGGAGATTTCGTTCATTAGTAAGGCAAACAACTATAAATGACATTTATAGTCGTGTGCGTTAGAAGGGTTTTTTGGCAAAACTGAAAGTTTTGCCGTATGTCTTTTGGCAAAATCCAAGGGATTTTGCCGTATATTTGCAGAACGACTATGCTATAATCTGCGTAAATTTTTGAAGATGGCCTAAATTTGTTAGAATTAAAAATTTGTATAATTAAATCCATAAATTATATTTAAATAAAACTTTTTATAACCAAAACAAATAATCTCTAAAAAAACGTTAGTGGTAGTCATGGAAAAGATTATTGGGTATACAATAGGGGAGACAAGAACAGATGAACTAACATTTTTAGCGAAGCATCCACCAGAAGTCGGAGATTATGTAATGATTAGTTATGATGGAATAGATGTTTTAGGGATGGTAGAGAGCACAATCCAAGGAAATATGGTTTTAAGTGAAATTTTAAGCATAGAAGATTTAGAAAAGATTAGAGAATTTGATGATGAAAGCTCTTACTACATAATTGGGAAAATTAAGGTTTTGGGAGATATTAAAGAATTAAAAATACCAAAAATTCCACCAAAACCAGGAACACCAATATATAAAGCAGACAATGAAACACTAAAAAACATCTTCTCAAATAGCCATATAACCATTGGAAAATTAGCTACAAGAGATATTGAAGTTTCTTTAGATGTAAATAAACTCTGCTCAAGGCATTTGGCAATATTGGCAATGACTGGGATGGGGAAATCAAATACTGTTGCTGTTTTAATGGAGGAGTTAAATAAAATTGGAGCAACTATTTTGGTCTTTGACATGCATGGGGAGTATAGGAATATAGAATCATATAATTTCCCATTAAGAAAACATGTAATTGAGCCAAAAATTAACATCTTCCATATTTCTGATAGTGATTTGGCAGATTTGGCTGGTGTTGATGCACAGGCAACAAAGCAGAGGCCTTACATAAGAAAGGCAATAAAAAACATAAAAGAGCAATATCAAGAAAAGGATTTCAACTCTGCAGAGGACTACATAAATGCAATAATTGGAGAATTAGAAAAATTTATGGAAGATGATAACTATAAGAAAGACAAAGATAGCATCCAGACAGCAATTTTTAGATTGGAGGATTTGCTCCAATTTAAGAAAGATTTAATAAAAATCCACTACAATCCAATAAATGAAATAAAAGAGCATCACATAAACATCCTTCCACTTGAAAGTTTGGATGAGAACAGTGTTGATATTATTGTTTCCTACTTTACAAAAGAAATCCTAAACGACAGAAAAAGAGCCATCCTTGAAAATGGGAGGGATGGGGCAAAACCAATATTCTTAATTTTTGAAGAGGCCCACCTAATAGTCCCACAAAATAGAAAAACAAGGGCAAAGCATTATATATCAAGAATAGCAAGAGAAGGGAGAAAGTTTGGGGTAGGGCTTTGCTTAGTATCCCAAAGACCAAAGACATTGGATGCTGAAGCGTTATCTCAATGCAGTAACTTAATAATCTCAAAGTTAATTGAGCCAAATGACCAAAAGCATGTTCAACATGCCTCAGAAAATCTAAGTGAGGATTTAATTAAGCAACTAACAAGTTTGAACATTGGAGAGGCAATAATTATAGGCCCATGCATAAAAATACCTGCAATTGTGAAAATAAATAAGTTCAATGGACACTATGGAGGGGAGGATATCGACTTCATAAAATTCTGGAAAGAAAAGATGGAAAAAAGTATAAAAATAACCAAAGAAGAGAAAGAATTTTATTATGATACGTCTGGAGGTTTAGAATAACTCACCATTTGCATTATCTGAAGGAATTTCATTCACATAGACGATTCCATCATGCCCAGTTATGATATTCTTTCTTAGCAATTTTATCCTTCTCAAACTTCCCTTTGCTGCTCTATTGTCAACTCTAACTGCTGGAGGCATATTGCCTAAGATATTTCCTTTTAAAGGGACTGCATCTCCAGCAACAACATAGTCCTCATAAACCACAGATATGCTTCCCCATGTGTGGCCAGGGGTTTTTATTATAATTACTTCATCGTCATCAAATTTTTCAATCGGCTCAAAATCATGTACTTCATCAGTTGTTGAATATATTGCACATCCTCTACATTCTTTCACACATTCTTGTGGTGAAGCGTATATTACTGCGTTTTTGAATAAGTCGTTGTTTTCTATGTGGTCGTAGTGTCTGTGTGTATTTATAATAACATCAATGTCTTTAGGTTCCAAGTTTAGTTTTTTTAACTCTTCAATAATTAACTCCCTCTTATCCCTTGTTGATGTATCTACAATTATATTATGGTTTTTTGTTTGGATTAGTGTTACTGATGAAGATGCTTTCTTTATTACACCATTTTCCCTTACAAGCTCTCCTTCATACAAAAGTTTAATCATAACATCACCCCACACGGAAGCATATTACCTTATGCCGAAAGATTTATATATAATTTTCTATTTTATTAAATTTATTAAATTTAAGTTAACATAGTTTACAAAAAGTCGTAGAATCCATTGAGGTTCTATCGTAAATATAAATAGTAATATAAGAAAACTGCAACCTTTTGCCGAAATATTTATATAAAAAATTAATCATACAGAAACATAAAACATTAATTGGGGGTAATATGTACATCAGAGGAAAAGCACATGTTTTTGGGAATGATGTTGATACTGACGCAATCATTCCAGGACCATATCTAAAAACAATGGATGGTCATGAGTTAGCATCTCACTGTATGGCTGGGATTGATGAGGATTTTCCGAAGAAGGTTAAAGAGGGGGATGTTATTGTTGCTGGGGAGAATTTTGGTTGTGGTTCGAGTAGGGAGCAGGCGCCAATAGCAATAAAATATTGCGGAATAAAAGCAGTTATAGCAGAGAGTTTTGCAAGAATCTTTTACAGGAATGCAATAAACATTGGGTTAATTCCAATAGTTTGTAAGGGCATTACCAAACACGTTAAAGATGGGGACGTTATTGAAGTTGACTTGGAAAATGAGAAGATTATAATAAACGATAAAATCACCCTAAACTGCGAAACACCAAAAGGCATAGAAAGAGAAATCTTAGAAGCTGGGGGGCTAATTAACTACTACCACAGAAAGGTAAAGCAAAGATGTTATTTGGATGGCTAATTAATACATCAATTATAACTTTAATTATAACTTTAAATTTTGAGCATTATTGAAATACTTTGATTCTTAAATTAATATTAAATTCACATTATTACAACAATTTGGAATTATTGTTCGATTCCAAACACTGGATATGTTCCCAAATATTTCATATATGCCACATTTTTATTTAAACTTTTAAACAACCCCTCTTCATCCTCATAACTTTCAAAGTCAATATAAAAGACATACGTTCCTAACCTTTTTTTAGATGGTCTTGACTCTATTCGTGTTAAATTTATGTCTCTCTCTGCGAATTCCTTCAATATGTGATATAATGCCCCGGGTTTGTCTTCTTTCAACTCAATTATTATGGTTGTTTTGTATGCAATAGGTTCTGCATTAAAATTTGGCGTTTCTTTTCCTATTAAAATAAATCTCGTCTTATTGTTTTTATAGTCCTGAATGTCCTCATCTAAAATTTTTAGACCATATAATTTTGCCGCTTCCATTGAGGCAATAGCCCCCAACCTCTCATCTTTCTCTTTAGCAACAATTTCAGCAGCTTTTGCAGTACTTGAGACAGCTTTTGTTTTCCATCCATGCTCTTTTATGTATTTTCTGCATTGTGCCAACGCCTGTGGATGGGAAAGAATAATTTCAATCTTATCCTTATCATATCCAACCAAATTGTGGCTTATGTCGATATCAATTTCCCCAAATATCTTTACATCATATTCCAAAAGCAAGTCCTGTGTTAACGTTACAGAACCCTCTATGGAGTTTTCTGATGGAACTACACCGTAGGCGTTATTTTTATCCACATTCTCAAAGATCTCATAGATAGTGGAACATGGTTGTAAAGGTAAAGATATTAATTTCGAAAATATTTTCCCTGCTTTTTCTGTAAATGAACCTCTTGGCCCCAAATAATAAAGCATCATCTCACCTTCAAAACACAAATCAAAAATTGCCCCTTGTTTTTAAACATTTTTGTGTTTGCTAATTTGTTATCAACTTTTTTAAAAAATTTCAAAAACTTCCCCAATATCTTTGTAGGGAATATCTTAAAAATTGGATGTACAAAGTAGAAGGTTTTCCAGTATGCTATATAAAATCCCTCTATGCTTTCAAAGTCCTTAATATCTAAAGGTTGATGATATATCTTCCAATCTGTAAACAATTCCTCATTTATTATAGAATTTTTATTAACCACTACAATAATGCACGTTCCTTCCTTTTTTAAAACCCTCCTCATTTCACTTAAAGCCTTTTTATAATCAACATGCTCTAAAACATTTATGCACAAAATTAAGTCAAAGGAATTATCTTTAAAAGGCAGATTTAATATGTCTCCACAAATTTTATTGGTCTTTATGTTAAATTTTTTTAGTAGATTAAATGAGATGTCCAAATAAATTGTATTTAAATCCTTTGTTAAATTATAGAAAGAGCCAAATCCACAACCACAATCTAAAATTAGAGCCTCTTTTTTATTTTTTATTCTATTAAATTCATCTAAATTAGAGATTATATCAAAAATAAGTTCTTCTTCAAAATTCATGAGTAATTTGGCATATTTTGGGATACAGCCTATTTCCCAGTTTTCATAAAAATCCTTTACCTTCATAGTATCTCACAGTTTAATGTATAAATAATAGTATCCTCTGGAAATAGTTTTTTTATCTTTTCCTTTATTTTTTTAAGTTCATCTTCTGGAATCTCTTCTTCCAATTCTTTATCCAACATAAACCCACATCTATAATAGTATGTATCCCCAACAATTGCAGCAATCTCTGGAAACTCCAATGATAAAACTTTGACATCCTCACCTAAAATCTCAACAATCCCTTCCAAAATTTTTTTAAAATTTAATGGCTCTCTGCTATAAAAAACCCCATCTACACAAAGTTTCATGTATTTCACCTTAGATTATTACGGCACTATTTACAACTTCGAACCGAAGGTTCGAGCAGCGAAAATTCCGCAGGAGTTTTCGCCTAATAAAATTTCAATTTTAAGGTAGTTTATGGTTGTTTGCCTTACTTCTTCATTAAATTAACGGCAAAACCTTTAGGTTTTGCCGTATGTCTTCTGCACATGACTATAATTGTAGAGCGACTATAATTTTTATACAAGATAGCATGACTTTGCAATTATAGTCATTCTCCTAACGTTCCCGTTTGAAACTGTTTAGTTTTTTGTGAGTATTTGTGATGATATGTGTGTTTATGAGTTTTCGATATATTTATATAGGACTTTATAAAGATAAAAAGATAGATGGGTGGAGCTCGGGGTCATCTCGGAGCGAAGCGACGAGAACTTAAAAACCGTTAGGTTTTTATGTCCACGACAGGGGCAGAGACACCCTTGTGTGGCTGATGACGCCCAAGTCCAATATGGGTATTTACTCACCAATACCCATATTGGACAGACCCCAAAAATATCATTATGGCGAAACTTAAACTTGTGAAAAGGGTATTGGAATAGCACAGAAATTGGTAGAATAACTATTAATATATTTTTAACATTTACTTTTATTTTTACGATTTTTACAATATTTTGAATTTGTTTGGAGATGGCTCGTAAATTTCACCCTCATCAATTAATTCTTGAATGATTTCGTAAACCTCATCTTCGTCCATATTCAACATATCACAAATTTCATCAAGAGAGATGCCTTCATTTTCTCTAATTAATTCTAATATTTTATCTTTAATACCTTCATTTTTAATAACTTCTTCATTTTCAGTATCTCCATATATACTTTCTAAAATTTCCTCTTCAACATCTTTATCTTCAGAGGTTTCATCAACATTTTCAGTACCAAATAATTCATCTTCTAATTCATCTTCAATTTCCTCTTTTTCGTCTTTTTCTTTATATTTTAGATATTTTCTCGTTTTTTCTATCTCTAAATTCCTCAATTCTCTCCATTTTTCTTTATCATCATTCCTCTTTTTAACAATCTCCAACGCTATGTATTTTGTCCCCTCATGCTCCCTAACCCTACCAATCACATCTACGAGGTCTCCCTCTTTAATATCCAAATCTTTATCCCCAAAATATCTAACCAAAACCCCATCAACTTCAAAAGAGATGATTTTCATTATGTTTATGTTTTTTACTTCTCCCAAAATTCTAACTCTATGAATTTTGTGTCCCTCTAAAATTAGCGCATTATTTTTAATTTCATTTTTTAAAAATTCTTCTGGACGTATTTTGTAGGCAACGTATCTCATAATTTCACCATTAAAAATAAAAAATTAGTTGTTTGCCTCTTCTTTAGTTTCTTCTTCATTTTCTTCCATTTCTTCATCTTCATTTATTATAACTCCATTTTTAGTTCTTGGGGCAATATCTTTTATAATTTTCATTAAGTCCTCATTCTCCTCTGCTATTATCTTTACCTCAATTCCTCCATGGACATCCCTATCAAAATTCAAACTCCCCACATATGCCGCTTGCTTATTTATGAAAAATTTTGTATAATCCCCGACAATCCCCTTTTCCAATACCACCCTTGCAGCATCTAAAATTGCCTGACTTCTTAAGAGTTCTTTAAATCTATCAACATTCTTTGTTTCCCCTTCCCAATAATTATATTCCTCATTAAATTCTAATTCTGCCTTTGGGAATATTTTTAATATTGCCCTTTTTACCTTCCCTTTATCCTCTGTTGGTTTTACCTTTGCCTTTATTTTAACTATCATGTTATCCCTCGAAAACCTTTTCTATAATTTGTAATCCCCTCTCAATGCAACCTTTAAAAAGGTTGCATCCAAAAGGGATAGGATATGGTTGTGTGCGAATTTTTTAATGATATATTTAAACCAATAATTAATTTTAAATTAGTGTTTAACCATGAATTAAAATTTTATTATAATGTAATGACCGCTTTTAAACGCACACAACCATACTTCGCTTTGCTCAGCATCATCTCAGATTAGATTTATCCAAACACAGAATCCATAATTTGTAATGCCTTCTCTATATCCTCATATTTTGTTGCATAGGAAAACCTTACATAATTTTTCCCATTTTCTCCAAACGCTATTCCAGGAACGCATAAAATTCCATTTTCGATTAACTTCTTTGCTACTTCAACACCATCCCCATATTCTGAAACATCTGGAAATACATAAAATGCTCCTTCAGGTTTATAGACCTTAAAGAACTTCTTTAATCCATTAACTATTAAATCTCTCCTTCTTTTAAATTCCTTAACCATATCTTCAACACATTTCTGGTCTCCTTTCAATGCTGCCAATGCACCATATTGGGCAAAGGATGTAGCACAAGCAAAACCATATTGGTGAATTTTTATCATGTTCTCTATTAGATTGTATTTTTTATTTAAACTTTCACTAACAGCAAGATAGCCAATTCTCCAACCAGTCATAGCATAGGCCTTTGAGAACCCATTTATCAAAATGCAGTTATCGGTGAATTGCATAGGAGAATAATGCTTCTTATCATATATTATCTTTTCATATATTTCATCTGAAATGATTATAATGCCCTTATCTTCTGCTATTTCGCATATACCCTTAATAATGTCTTTATCTAAAACTTTTCCAGTTGGATTTGAAGGTGAGTTTAAAATTATACATTTTGTTTTGTTGCTGATTTTCTCATTTAATTCATCAACATCTATGTTAAAGTTTTCATCTAAATCTACTGATTTAATCTTCCCTTCACACAACTCAGTTAATGAAAAATAAGAGACAAATCCAGGATTTGGGATTAAGACCTCATCTCCCTTATTTACCAAAGCCATTATTGATAGCATTAATGCCTCAGAAGCCCCGCATGTTACAATAACATTGTTTGGATTAACATCTAAGTTATTATCTTTCTTTAGTTTTTCACATATCGCCTCTCTTAACTTGAGAATGCCGTTGTTTGGTGTGTAGTGAGTTCTTCCTTCATCAAGGGCTTTTTTTGCTGCCTCAACTATATGCTTTGGAGTATCAAAATCCGGCTCCCCAATCCCTAAATTTATGGAGGTTTCGTTTGCCATGTTAAAAATCTCTCTTATTGCCGAAGGTTTTATGTTTTTGCACCTATCAGATATCATGCCTATCACCTATAAATAATAAAATTACAAATAAACGATTATCTAACGATATTTAACGATTATTTATAGTATTCCTAAAAAGTATAGTCGTTTGCATTATATATTGTTAAAAACTTAAAACTTAATTAAAATTAAAGGAAAAATTGTGCTTATTTAAAAAATTTATCACAACCTAACTTCAAAATTTTATTATCGCTGAGTGAAGCAAGGTGAGTATAGTCGTTCTACAATTAAATGACAGTTAGCATAACTCTAATTTAAATTAAAATTTTGTTGAATTACCTAAAATTGAAATTTTGAGATTGGGCGATGCTGTATTTTGTAGAACGACTATAATGGAATCAAAATCAAAGGTTTTGAGCAATGAAAACCTACAGTTATATACAATCCAAATTTTTAATAAACAATATATTATACTTAATATTATAACTTAAAAATCATTAAAACTTTTTATGGAATTTCACAAAATTGGTTATCATTTTAATGCACAAAAACATATATATTTATTATAGTTGCCTTCAAACTTATAGTCGTGTGCGTTAGAGTTTGGGATATGCTGTCGATAAATTTTTAAGGATTATATAACCATCCTAAATTTTAATGAAGGATAATGATTATTTAAAATTCATTAATGCACAAATAAGTTAAAAAATTAATGGCAAAACCTAAAGGTTTTGCCGTAATATATTTCGCACACGACTATATTGTAGCGGAAGTTTGTTATACTGGTTAGCCAAATATTTAAATATAATAAATATAAGTAATAATAAGAATTATTAATAATTTATAATCAAAAAGTATTATGGTGGTTATATGGAAGAGAAAAAAGTAAGATTAACTGAGATGGTAAAACTTCATGGTTGAGCATGCAAACTTCCCAGCACCGATTTAGAAAACCTTGTAAAAGGAATAGTAAGCAATGAAGAGATAACAAAATCAAAAGATATCATTGTCGGCTTGGGTGATGACGCAGCAGTGGTTAAAAGGAACGGCTTAGTTATAGCAAAGACCGTTGATGTCTTTACACCAATCGTTGATGACCCCTATCTGCAGGGAAAAATAGCAGCGTGCAATTCAACAAGCGACATCTACGCAATGGGACTTTTAGATATTGTTGGTGTTTTGGTAATTTTAGGAATTCCAGAGAATTTACCAATAGATGCTGCAAAAGAAATGCTAAGAGGATTTCAGGACTTTTGCAGGGAAAATGACACTTCAATAATCGGTGGGCACACAATAATGAATCCATGGCCATTAATAGGAGGGGCAGTGACTGGTGTAGGGAGAGAAGAGGATGTTTTAACAAATGCAGGGGCAAAAGTGGGAGACACATTAATATTAACAAAACCATTAGGTACACAAACGGCAATGGCATTATCAAGGGTTCCAAAGGAATTCAAGGACATGCTCGGTGTAAGTGAGGAGGAAGAAGAATACATCATAAACAAGGCAATAGAACTAATGACAACATCAAACAGAACTGCTCTGGTATCTTTAAGAAATGCTGAGAAGAAGGTGGGGGAAAAGATTGCAAATGCTTTAACAGACATCACTGGCTTTGGTATTTTGGGGCATGCAAATGAAGTTGCAAGGAACAGCAGGGTTATAATTGAGATAAATAAACTTCCAACAATCAAAAAAACACCAGAGCTTAGCAGAATGTTTGGCCATCCATTATTGGAAGGTTGTGGAGCAGAAACGGCAGGAGGACTACTAATTTCAGTAAAAGAGGAATATAAGGAGGAACTCATTGATGAACTAACAAAAAATGGATGCTATGCGTTTGAGGTTGGTAAAGTTATAGCAAAGGACAGAGAAGGAAAAGCATGCTTAAAGAACCCCGAAATTGTTGAGATCTAAATCGGTGCTGGGAAGTTAAAGAATAAAAATAATTAAAGCAGAGAATGACACATGGGAGGATGCACCGAACCCATTTTGGGAGGTGCATCCATTTAAGGATAAAATAAACGATAAATTAATCACGAAAAATGTTAAATGAAGTGAAATATAGTCGTTCTACAATTAAATGACAGTTAACATAACTCTAATTTAAATTGGAGTTTTGTTAAACTTACTCAAAATTGAAATTTTATTAGGCGAAAACTCCTGCGGAGTTTTCGCTGCTCGAACCTTACGGTTCGATTAGGCGAAATCAAAGATTTAGTTGAATAACTACGTTATTCAACTTCCCTGCAACCATAGGTTGCAGTGGACACTGCTCGAACCTTCGGTTCGAAATTGTAAATAGTGCCGTATTTTGTAGAACGACTATATTCTACTCTGTTTGGATACAACTTTTTTAAAGGTTATGGATATCTAAAAATTGCCAATTAATGGTGAAAATATGCATCTTGTTGGTGTTTTGAGTATAGGGAAAGATATTATAAAAGCAAATAAAAAGTTGGCAGATAAGAATAGGAAAAAATTAAATGAACATGGTGTTGTAGCATTTGACTTTATGGGAGCAATTGGTAGTGGAAAAACAGCCCTTATAGAGTATTTAATTGATAAATTAAAAGATAAATACAAAATTGCTTGCATTGCTGGAGATGTTATAGCAAAATTTGATGCTGAAAGAATGGAGAGGCATGGAGTTAAAGTTATTCCTCTTAACACTGGAAAAGAATGCCACTTAGATGCTCATTTGGTAAGTCATGCCCTCCAAGATTTGAATTTGGATGAAATAGACGTTTTGTTTATTGAAAATGTTGGTAATTTAATCTGCCCAGCGGATTTTGATTTGGGAACACATAAGAGGATTATCGTTGTTAGTGTAACAGAGGGGGATGATACTGTCGAAAAACACCCACTTATTTTCAAAACCGCTGACTTAGCAATCATTAATAAGGTAGATTTGGCTGATGCTGTTGGGGCAGATGCAGAGAAAATGAAAGAAGACGCCAAAAAAATAAATGGGGACTTAGAGGTTATATTAACATCTTTAAAAACTGGAGAAGGTTTAGATAAGGTTGTTGATTTTATAGAAAGTGCAATAAAAGAGGTCAAAGAAAATAAATAACAAAAATAGACATAATGTTTATTATACTCGAGTGCGTTAGAATTTTAGGTGAAAACTCCTGCGGGGTTTTCACTGCTCGAAGCTTCGGTTCGATTAGGTGAGACCTTCGGTTTCACTGCTCGAAGCTTCGCTTCGATGGATATAACTACAATAAATTTTGTAAGATTATTAATTATTTCAAGTTTTAAGGAAGAATAACTATCATTCGAAATTTATTGATGTATAAACAAAATTTAAAAATCCACTGCAACCTTCGGTTGCAGGGAAGTTGAATAACCGTAGTTATTCAACTATTCCGTACACGATCATATGTCTTAGTATCTTTTTGCAGTGATATTGATGATGAATTTGGGTTTATCAAATCAGGAAGTAGAAAAAAGAATAGAGAAATATGGTTATAATGAACTTAAAGAAAAGAAAAAAGTTACATGGATTAAAATTTTATTAGGGCAATTTGCCAATATATTAGTTTGGATTCTCTTTGCGGCATCTGTTATATCCGCTTTTATTGGTGAGATGCTTAATTTTTGGGTTATTATTTTTATTCTATTTTTTATTATAATTTTAGGTTTTATTCAAGAGTATAAAGCAGAAAAAGCCATGGAATCATTGAAAAAAATCGTTCAGCCAACAGCCAAAGTTATAAGGGAAGGTAAGATAAGAAAAATACTTAGTAAGGAAATTGTCCCAGGAGATTTGCTAATTTTAGAAATAGGGGACAAAATCCCTGCAGACGCAAAAGTTATTGAGGCAATTAATTTAAAGGTTGATGAGGCGATTTTAACTGGTGAGAGTAAAGCCATAAAAAAGAAAAAGGGAGCTTTAATTTTTGCAGGAACACAAATTGTCCACGGGAAATGTAAAGCCCTTGTTGTAGCAACAGGTATGCAGACAAAATTAGGAAGAATTGCAGGAATGATTCAAGAAGTGGAAGAAAAAACTCCTTTACAAACAAAAATAACAAAGTTAGGGAAGATATTGGCATTAATTGCTTTAATTGCTTGCATAATTATATTTATTTTTGGGGTTTTTAAGGGAGTTCCAATAGCGGAGATATTGATGGTTGCCTTAGCATTGGCAGTTGCTGCCGTTCCTGAGGGATTGCCGTTGGCTTTAACTTTAACATTATCCCTTGGCATGCATCGCATGGCAAAACAAAACGCCATAATAAGAAAATTGCTTGCAGTTGAAACTCTTGGCTCAGTAACAGTAATCTGCGCGGACAAAACAGGAACAATAACAAAAAATGAGATGACAGTTGGGAGGATTTTTGTTGATGACAAAATTTTCGATGTAACTGGAGTAGGCTATGAGCCAAAGGGGAAGTTTTTTAATAATGGTAGGGAAATTGATGCACATAATGAAGAAAATTTAATTTTGTTATTAAAATCAATAGCTTTGTGCAACAATGCTATTCTTGAGGAAAAGGGGGGCGAATGGGACATTATTGGAGACCCGACAGAAGGGGCATTAATTGTTGTAGCAACAAAGGCAAATTTGTGGAAAGAGGATTTAGAGAAAGAATATCCAAGAGTGGGAGAGGTTATCTTTACATCTGAAAGAAAAATGATGACCACCATACATAAAAAAGGGGATGAGTTTTTAATTTTCTCAAAAGGGGCTCCAGAGGTTATTTTGAAAAAATGCAAATTCATAAAGAAAAAAGATAAGATAGAGGAACTTGATGGAGATGAAAAGGCAAGAATACTAAAAATAAATAAAGATTTTGCACGTTCTGCTTTTCGTGTCCTTGGTGTTGCATATAAAAAGGCATCTGAAATAACGCCCAAAAATATTGAAGAGGATTTGATTTTTTTAGGTTTAGTTGCTATGATAGACCCACCAAGGGAGGGAGTAAAGGAGGCAATAGAGGCATGTAAAAAAGGTGGGATAAAAGTTATTATGGTTACTGGGGATAATGAGGAGACAGCAAAGGCAATAGCAAAGAAAATTGGATTATTTGAGGAAAATAAAAAAATAAAAACGAAAATAAAGAATGAAAAACTTAAAAAATTTTTAGAGGATGGTGTTGTAACTGGAAGTGAATTAAACAAGTTGAATAACGATGAACTTGAGAGTATTGTTGAAGATATTATTGTGTATGCAAGAGTAGTTCCAGAGCAAAAGTTGAGGATTGTTAATGCATTAAAAAAGAAAGGGCATATAGTGGCAATGACTGGGGATGGGGTTAATGATGCCCCTGCATTAAAAAATGCGGATATTGGCATAGCGATGGGAGTTAAGGGGACTGATGTGGCGAGGGAAGCAAGTGATATGATTTTGCAGGATGATAACTTTACCACCATAGTTGAGGCAATTAAAAATGGTAGGGCAATATATGAAAATATAGAAAAATTCACCTGCTACTTAATCTCAAGGAACTTTACAGAGGTAATTCTCATAAGTTTGGGGATAATCTTGCTTGGATTTGAATTCTTGCCACTATTGCCATTGCAAATTTTGTTTATAAATACATTTGATGAGGAGATGCCTGCAATAGCATTAGGTTTGGACCCTGCAAGGAAAGAAATTATGAACAAACCTCCAAGAAAAGTAGGGCAGGGAATATTAACTAAAAGAAATTCTTTTTTAGTTCTTAGTTTGGCATTATTTATGGCAACAGTGGCTTTTTTGGTGTTTGTTATTTCAAACCCAACAATTAGCATAGAGAAAGCGAGGACTATGGTTTTTGCTACCATAGTGGGCATGGTAATATTTAATACATTCAACTTCAGATCGTTAGATGAATCAATATTCAAAATTGGTATTTTTGCAAATAAATTGCTAATATTGGCAGTGGTTGTTATTGCTCTAACAACTTTATGCGTTATATATTTCCCATTTTTGCAGAGGATTTTTGAATTTACACCTCTCAATTTAAAAGAATGGATTATTTGTTTGACAGGAGCGTTTTCAGCGTTTGTGTTTATGGAGGTAATAAAATTATTCATGAGAAATAAAAATTAATCCCTAAGTTCTTTAATAATCTCATCGCAACCTTTTAAAAAGGTTGCATCCAAACGAAATAGATACTCGATTCACTCGGTATCCTCTCAGAGAAATTATAGTCGTGTGCGGAATAGTTGAATAATCTACGATTATTCAACTTCCCTGCAACCGAAGGTTGCAGTGGATTTTTAAACTTATATATACATTAATGAATTTTCAAATGGTCTTTATTCTTTCTTAAAATTTGAAATAAGGCATAAATCTTTAAGAATTTATCAACAGCATATCCCAAACTCTAACGCACACGACTATAACCCCTCAATTCCTTAATAATCTCATCAACAACCTCGCTGGTCTTTAAGTTCCCTCCCAAATCAGGGGTTACTTTCCCTTTTTCTAAAACCCTCTTAACAGCGTTCCTTATTTTATTCCCTTTCTCTTTCATTCCAAAGTAATCAAGCATCATTGCAGCACTTAGGATAGTGGCGATTGGATTTGCTATTCCTTTCCCTGCAATATCTGGGGCAGAACCATGAACTGGCTCAAATAATCCATATTCATCCCCAATGTTTGCTGATGGAGCTAATCCTAAGCCTCCAATCAATGCAGATGCCTCATCAGATAAGATATCTCCAAACAAGTTGGTTGTCACAATAACGTCAAACATCTCTGGGCTCTTTACTAAATACATTGCAGTTGCATCAACTAAGTAATCATCGTAATCTATCTTATCTTTATATTTTTCTCCAATTTCATTAAAAATCCTTAAAAAAAGCCCATCAGTAATTCTTAAAACATTTGCCTTATGTATGCAGGAGACCTTTTTTCTATTGTTGTTTATTGCATATTCAAACGCAAATTTTATTATTCTCTCGCTTCCCTTTTTTGAAATAACCCTCTCTGCAATGGCAATTTCTTTCTCTTCATCATAATACTCTCTCCCAACATAAACATCCTCGGTATTTTCCCTTATAATAACCAAATCAATATTTTTAAAATCATTAATTGGCCTTACATTTGCGTATAGATTTAGCTCTTTTCTCAATGTTAATATTGGACTTCTATACTTTCCTTTATATTCGGTTGGTTTTGGTGAAGTTATGGCTCCAAACAATACTGCATCACATTCTTTCGCTTTTTCTATGGTTTCATCTGGAATGGCATCACCATATTTTTTTAAACACTCCAATCCTGCCTCAGCATAGATATATTCAAAATCTCCAACTTCATCCAAAACCTTAATCGCTGCTGGAACAACCTCTTTTCCTATTCCGTCTCCTTCTATTACACAAATCTTTTTCATGACCAACACCAAAAATTTTTATACTTCATCCCTGTTATTTAATAACACTCTCCACTATTTATATGTCGTTTACATTATAGATGACTACAACCATCAATGAAATTAAGATCTGAATTAGGCATTAGAAATTTTAACCATAACTTCGACATCTTTCAAAAAAATTCTATTTGTTGAAATACATGCAAAATTCCGCAAACAACTATTAATACCTAATTTACTAATTTAGAAAAATTGAATTATCCAAATCTTAAAATTAAATGAGGAGGATGGATATGAACCCATCAGAAGTTCCAGGTTATGTAAGAGATGTTTTAATGAAACACCACAACTGGATGAGGGAAAGCATAAAGTTGATTGCAAGTGAAAATATTGCAAGTAGGGCTGTTAGAGAGGCGTGTGCAAGTGACTTCGCTCATAGATATGCAGAAGGTTTGCCAGGAAAGAGGTTGTATCAAGGATGTAAATACATCGATATGGTTGAAGAATTGGCAATAGAGTTAGCAAAGGATGTGTTTAATGCTGAACACGCAAATGTCCAACCAACAAGTGGAGTTGTTGCAAACCTTGCTGTATTTTTCGCTGAGACAAAACCAGGAGATACATTAATGGCAATGGATGTTCCTAACGGTGGACATATAAGCCACTGGAAAGTTAGTGCTGCTGGTATTAGGGGATTAAAAATAGTTCCACATCCATTTGATGAGAAGGAGATGAACATTGATGTCGATAAGATGATAAAGGAAATTTATGAACATAAGCCAAGATTAATATTATTTGGAGGTAGTTTGTTCCTCTTCCCACATCCAGTTAAAGAGGCAGTTGATGCTGCAAAAGAGATTGGAGCTACTGTTGCTTATGATGGGGCTCACGTATTGGGATTGATTGCAGGGAAACAGTTCCAAGACCCATTAAGAGAAGGAGCAGATTACTTAATGGGAAGTACCCATAAGACATTCTTCGGTCCTCAAGGAGGAATTATATTAACTAAAAAAGAATATGCTGAAAAAATTGATGAGAAAGTATTTCCAGGAGTTGTTAGCAATCACCACCTCCACCACAAAGCAGGTTTAGCAATAGCATTGGCAGAGGCAAAAGAATTTGGAGAAGCATACGCAAAGCAGGTAATTAAAAACGCTAAGGCATTAGCACAGGCATTGTATGAGAGAGGATTTAATGTTTTGTGTGAGGATAAGGGATTCACTGAGAGCCACCAAGTTGTTTTAGATATAGCAGGTTCAAAGGATATTCCTTTCTCTGCAAGTGAATTGGCAAAAATGTATGAAGATGCAAACATCATATTGAACAAAAACCTCCTTCCATGGGATGATGTCAATAAATCAGATGATCCAAGTGGTATAAGGTTGGGAACACAAGAATGCACAAGATTGGGAATGAAAGAAAGTGAAATGGAAGAGATTGCTGAGTTCATGAAGAGAATTGCAATTGATAAAGAAAAACCTGAAAAAGTCAGAGAAGATGTTAAAGAATTTGCAAGAGAATACTCAACAGTTCATTATTCATTTGATGGCGGAGACGCATTTGAATACATAAAATTTTAGTGAATTTATTCAATTATTTTTAATTTTTATTTTATTTACTGTTCACTCGCTTTTTAAGTATTTTTATTTTTAATTTTAATTTATCATTATATTCCATTTTATTTTTGTAGGCGTGATACCATGGAAAATATCGAATTTGAGATAAAATATGCAATAGGACACATGATGGAAACCAACTATCCAAGAAGAGAATTTTGGAACATGGATGACAAAATCCCAAATTTAATAAGTGGAATTAGAGCGGGAGATGATGCCGTAGTTGTTGGAAAGAGCGTTATAAACATGGAGGGGCCCTATCCACTAAAATTGGGCTCTAAAACAGCTCTAATACACACTGCATGTGATGTTGTGGCAATGGGGGCAAAGCCAAAATTTGCATTAAACGCAATCCAAGCGGAGAATGAAGAAGAGATAAAAATAGCAGTTGATGGGCTAAAAAAGCAATCTATTGGGTTGGATATTCCAATAATTGGGGGGAACACTCAGACAGTTAAGGAGTTAAAATCATGCATCTGCGTTGCTGTTTTTGGGGAGTTGATAACTGATAAAGTTGTTAAGGATGGAAACGCAAAGGAAGATGATGTTTTAATAATGCTTGGACATCCTGTTGAAGGGGACATTGGAGAGAGGATTTATAAGGCGAAGAATAAATTTGATACGTATCTTGAGATTGTTAAAAATATTGATGTGCATGCGTGTAAAGATGCTTCAAGGGGAGGTTGGTTGTGTAATTTGTTGGAGATGCTCGTTAAAGCAAGAAAAGGGGTTGAAATTTTTTCCATTCCATACCCAAGAGCAACGAGATACTTGGGGACTTATATAATTTCTGTTAATAAAGAGGACGTTAAAGATGTCTTAGATATTGCACTACAAAATAGATGCCCTGCAGTGACATTTGGGAAAATAAAAAAAGAGCTGGGTTTAACAATTGGTAATAAAGAATATATTGATGAAGAAAAAATGAAAGAATTGATAAAAAACTTCCCATATAAATTTTAAATCATATTTGGATTAATTTTTTCTTGTTCCTTAGAAAATTCAGTGGATAACTGAATTAAAAGTTCACTTAAATCTTTGTTAAATTTTTCCTGCATTTCATTAAGATTTTCTAATGCTATTGATATTCCACTTAAACTTTTCGCTCATGTTCATTCAAGATTACCTATATAAATGCTGTTATCGTGGCTTTGCGGGCTGGTGCATATAAAAAATTATCAATGGTAAAACTTGTTTGCTATAAGTAATGATGTTTGAAGATGAGCGAAAATTTAAATATAAAAATCAAAATAGTAATTAAAAACAATTTGGTGAAATTATGAATGAGGAGGAAATAATAAACAAAATCTGTACATTTATAAAAGAGAAAGTTGAAGAGGCAAAAGTAAACGGCGTTGTTTTAGGTTTAAGTGGGGGTATCGACTCATCTTTGACTGCCTATTTGTGTGTTAGAGCATTAGGTAAAGATAAGGTTTTAGGTTTAATAATGCCAGAAAAAAACTCAAACCCAAAAGATAGGGAGCATGCTGAACTTGTAGCAAAAAAACTTGGCATAAAGTATATTATTTCAGATATAACCGATATATTGAAGGCATTTGGTGCTGGGGGTTATGTTCCTACGAGAGAATTTGATAAAAAAGCAGATGCAAACTTAAAAGCAAGAATAAGAATGTGTATCTTATATTACTTTGCGAATAAATACAACTTGCTTGTTGTTGGGACGGGAAATAAATCAGAGGCATATATGGGATATGCAACAAAGTATGGGGATTTGGGATGTGATATTTTACCAATAGGTAATTTATTCAAAACTGATGTGAGAAGATTGGCAAGATACTTGGGAATTCCAAAAGAAATCATTGAAAAGCCACCATCAGCGGGATTGTGGGAAGGACAGACAGATGAGGAAGAGCTTGGAATCACTTATGAGTTGTTGGATAAGATATTAATGGCATTGGAGGAAGGAAAAGATAAAGAAGAAATTTCAAAAGAGTTAAATGTCTCAATATCAAAAATTGAAGAAATTATGCATAGAATTGAAGCAAATAAACACAAACTTCTTCCTCCTCCAAAACCAGAAATCTAAATGAAACTTTTGAATTGAGATATATCTACAAAATGCATTTTTCAATTTTTTGTAAAGAATATCTAACTTTATTCTCATTCAAAATTCCTTCAACAATTTTCAAACATTCATTAAAAGTTATTCCTCTAATTTCTCTCTTCTCAAACTCCTTCATCAACAATTCACCAACATCATCATCCCTCATATTCTCAATTAAGAATATTGCCGAACCTTCTGCAATAACAGGACTTTTTAAAATCTCATCCCTATCTCCATCAGTAATTCCAATAATCCTAATCCCAAACCTCGCTAAAATATCCCCACAAATCATTGTAGTGTCATCCCCAATGGTTATAACAGCAGAGATTTCTTTATTTTTAATCTTTTCCAATACATCCTCTCCTGCATGATTTATAAAGACAACATCTCCCCTTTTATTCTCCAAAACTCTAACATTTGGATTTGTAGGATGTCTTCTCAACAACCCAGTTTTTATAATTGCTTTTTCCAAATCAACCCTACCTAATTTTTCAACACCATGCTCCTTCATCTCTCCATTTATAATATCGACAATCTTTCCATCCTCCGCTACAATAACAACTTCTTTACCTTTTGCTCTTCCAACAACAATCCCATTTACCATTATTGCCTCTCCCTTATCAACACCATGAACTTTCCTAAATAATCTCTTTCCCTCCTTCCAAACACTCAACCCGTCACTTATGCAATTCTCAACCTTTAAGTTTAATGTTTTTGATAAGAAATCAACTATTTTTTTTACTTCCTCGCTATTGTTATTATTCCAAACAATTATTGTCCCATCTTTCTCCCCTGGTCTCTCTATTTGGATTATTGGCTTGCTTATGTTTGCTCTTCCAACAACAATCCTTCCAAATGTATGCCCAGTTTCTTTTGACTTTCCATAATTCATCAAAACCAAAATATCATTATCTGCCAATTTTTTTAAGGATTGAGAAGGAACGAGTTTTTCTGAAATATCAATAATATCCTGCAAATTGTTATCTATAACTGCAACTCTTCCCATAGTTCCTCCAAGTTTTGCCTTGACATCTCCAAAATTTTTTAACAAATCAATGATTTTTTTTGCATATCCACTATCAACTATTTCTGGTCCATGAACAACAACGCCAATCCTCATAATATCCCTTTTTGTATATGGTTGTGTGCGAAATAGTTGAATAATATAGTTATTTATAGTCAGTGACAAAAGGTATTAAAATTAATAAGGTAAAAATGACTACCTTCCTAATGGAAGGTAGTCGAATATTCCTTATTTAATTCAGAAAGTTTTGTCACTGACTATAACTTCCCTGCAACCGAAGGTTGCAGCGTAATCCTTCTTTTTGTAATGTTTATAATTTTGAGTTATTTTGTGAGATTGGCTCATACTATATTTTTCCTTATATTCTTCATCTTTTTAAAAACATATTCATAAAATTAAATTTAAACAAAAACCTAAAAATTTATAAAATTCTATGCCTAAATAGATAGCACACAAAAAATGAACGGGTGATGTAATGAAAATATTGTTGATAGGAGGAGGAGCAAGAGAGAGCGCAATTGCACATGCTTTAAAAAAGAATGCGGATGTTAAGTTATACACATTAATGAACAACAAGAACCCAGGAATAGCAAGATTGTCTGAAAAGATATCATTAAACAAAGAAACTGATTTAGATGCTGTGAAGGCATTTGCAGAAGAAGTTAAGCCAGACATGGCAGTTATAGGGCCTGAAGCACCATTAGGTGCAGGAGTTGCTGACTTGTTGTGGGATATGGGCATTCCAACTGTAGGACCAAAAAAACTCCCTGCTCAAATTGAAACAAGCAAAGAATTCATGAGAAATTTATTCAAAAAATACAACATAAAAGGTTCATTGCAATACAAGGCATTTGAGGAGTATGGGGAAGAATTAGAAGCATTTATTGATGAGATGACAAACCAAGGCAAAGATGTTGTTGTTAAACCAGTTGGATTGACAGGAGGAAAAGGAGTTAAAGTTGTTGGAGAACAGTTGAAGGATAATGAAGAAGCAAAACAATACGCAAAAGAAGTATTCGAGAAGAATATTGGTGGAGGAAAAGTAATTATTGAGGAGAGATTGATTGGGGTTGAATTCACATTGCACGGGTTTGTTGATGGTGACACAATAAAATTCACACCAGCAGTCCAAGACCACCCACATGCCTATGAAAATGACGAAGGGCCAATAACTGGAGGAATGGGTTCATACTCATGTCCTGATTTGTCACTCCCGTTCTTAACAGAGAATGATTTAAAAGATGCAAAGGAAATTATGGAAGATACTGTAAAAGCCCTCAAAAAAGAGGTTGGAGATTATCAAGGATTCTTATACGGGCAGTTCATGCTCACAGCAGATGGGCCAAAGATTATTGAATACAACGCAAGATTTGGAGATCCTGAGGCAATGAACATATTAGCAATATTGAAGAATGATTTTGTTGAGGTTTGTGAGGCGATAGCAAATAAAAAATTGAAAGATATTGATGTTAAATTTGAAAATAAGGCAACTGTATGTAAGTATGTTGTTCCAAATGGTTATCCAACAAATCCAGTAAGAAATAAAGAGATATTTGTTGATGAAGAGAAGATTAAGGAGACAGGGGCAATATTGCACTACGCATCAGTAAATGAGGTTGATGGAAAATTGTATATGACAGGTTCAAGAAGCGTTGCAGTTGTTGGAGTTGCAGATACAATAGAAGAGGCAGAGAAAATTGCTGAAAGTGCTATCCAATACATAAAAGGAGACGTCTTCCACAGAAGTGACGTAGGTAAGTTAGATTTAATCAAAAAGAGAATTGAAAGAATGAAAGAATTAAGAGAAAATAAATAATCATTGGATAACAGATACCTTGATGCTTTCCAAATCTCCACCCATTTTGTAGGATAACTTAACCTTAACTTTTCCTTTTTTTATTGGTTTGTCTAAGGGGATTGCAAGCATTGGATTTAGCATTGGTGTGTTTCCGGCTATAAGTCCATCTGTTAGTTTTGTGTATGTCGCTAATCTTAAAGCAGGATTTTCACAATTTTCAAAAACTTCAAATTCTAATGTGTATGATACATCTTCTTTATTAATTTCATAGAAGTTTATTGTGCTGTATAAAATTTCATCTGAGATTGGTCTTGATTCCATTTCCTCATCATAATAGATATGCCCTAACCTGCTCTCAACAATCTGTGCGGTGTTATAAGCCTCTTCGGGAATAATTTTTCCATTTTCCTTTAGCAAACCTCTCTTTAATATGGAATTTATAACTTTAACTTGTGGCTCGGTTATTAAAGCAGTATCTAACATCTCAGCAACAACAACATCTGCCTTTTCTTTGAAGTTGTATTCTATTGCATCTGCCTCTATAACCTCAATGTTATCAAAATTATTATTCTTCACATTCTTTTTTGCATAGGTTGCTGTTATTGGGTCTAACTCAACTGCATAAACTTTTTTTGCCTTTCTTGCTGCAATCATTGCTAATATCCCACTACCCGTTCCCAAATCATAAACAACATCATCTTCTTTAACAATCCTCTCAATTGCCTCCTTAAAAATCCCTACTCTCTCGTCATCTAAAAGCATAGAATAGTGCCACTGCGGAACGAGAAGTTTAAGCTTCATAGCAATCCCTTTTAATCTTATTTGGCTAAAAATATAGTTGTTTGCCTTACTTCTTAACCTTTATTTGGAATTTTGTGGTTGATTTATTGTTCTTTTAAAAAATAAATGGCAAAACAAAGTTTTGCCGTATAAAATTGGCAAACAACTGTAATCAACAAATCAAGAAATAAAAACCAAAATAAAAAATAAAACCGTAAAAAAGAAGTTTTCACTCTTATTTTGTTATTTATTTTATTTGTTAAAACAATTTATTTAAATTAATACATATGCTCATGTTCATTCAAGATTACCTATATAAATAGTGTGCTGTTATCGTGGCTTTGTGGGCTGGTGCATATAAAAAATTGTCAATGGTAAAACTTGTTATCTATGGGTAATGATGTTTGAAGATGAGCGTTTATTATTTTTATCTCTTATTTTATTTTATTATATATTATTGAAGACATAAATACTATTGACAATATTATTGAAAATAATGGTATTGGAGCTTTTACAGAAGAATTCCCCTGCCCATTATCAACTACATACTCCATAGTGAGAGTTGATGTATTTATTTTTATCCAGTCACAATAAGGGGTAACAGTTACTCTCAATGATGATGGATGAGCATTTGAAATTTGTTGTAAGGTATTTGCATCAAGAGTTAGTGTTGTTGTTCCCCATTGATTAGTACCGGTTTTATTTAAATTACCTACAGTTATATCATTTATTGTTACAACATTTTTAAAATTCACATCATAAGCTTCTATTATAAGTGTTAAAGAAGTAATATTTGTGTAATTACTCGGTAACTCATGGGTCCATGATATTCGATCTGCTGTCCACCCCGAATTAACACTTACAGTATCTGAATAAGATTCCCCATATATACATACAATAGACCCAAAAAGGCAAAGGATCAAGAATATAGTTTTATTCATATCACCACCTATGACGACCTAAAATATATAATTCGCTCATGTTCATTCGGGATTGCCTATATAAATAGTGTGCTGTTATCGTGGCTTTGCGGGCTGGTGCATATAAAAATTATTAATGGTAAAACTTGTTTGCTATAAGTAATGATGTTTGAAGATGAGCGAATACATATAATCGCAAAAAATAAAAAAAGGTGAAGAATTTATTTTAAAGCTAATTTGATGTCTTCTACTTTTACTGTTTTTCTTTTTGCGTGCTTTGCTAATGCAACAGCCTCTTTAGCAATGTCCATTGCAATATCCTCTAAAGCCTCAGCAAGCTTAACTGCTGCAGCTCTACTAACCCTCTCAGCACCAGCCTTCTTCAAGATTCTTTCCATTGGTGCAACTGGAAGCTCTGCCATAGAATCACCTCACAACAAATTTTTACAATTTAAGATGGTATTCTTCCAATATTTAAACTTTTCGGTTTAATTCATGGTCTGTTTCAGAATATTGGTATAGGAATGGAAATATTAATTAAAATTAAGTTGTATCCTAATTTATTAATAAATTAGTATAAATTAGTATATTAAAAATAGGTTTATTATACGACAAAACCTTGTTTTGCCATTATATATTCTTAACTAATTCACAATATTCTTTTACAACCTTAACTGAATGTCTAAAGGCTTCCAATTCATCATTCTCCAATTTTATAGGAACTACTTCCTCTATTCCATTTCTTCCAACTTTAACTGGCACACCAATACAAACATCTCTAATGCCATCTATTTCCCCATCGAGATACGCAGATAGAGTTAATAGCCTCTTCTCATCATGAATTATACAATTTACAATGTTGATTACTGCAGAGGCGGGACCAAACTCAGAACCTCCATTCAACTTAATGATCTCACTACCTTTATTCTTCACATCATCAATAACTTCTTTGTATGGGAATTTCTCAAAGTTAGGCATCATTTGGATTGGAATTCCACCAATACCTGTTGCACTCAAGAGAGGAACCATTGTATCTCCATGCTCTCCAATAATCCTCGTTCTAACATCGTCAATATGCACTCCAAAGAACTTTGCAATAGCAACCTTAAATCTTAAAGAATCCAAGTGCGTTCCAAGCCCAAATACCATGTTTCTATCATAATTTGATTCAATAAATGCCTTATATGTCATAACATCAACTGGGTTTGTGATGATGAATAGTTTTGTATCACAAATCTTTGCAATCTCTCTTGCATATCTTCCAACAATTTCAGCATTGATTTTTGCTAAATCCAGTCTTGACATGTTTTCTTTTCTTGGGACACCTGCGGTTATGATAACAATGTCACTACCATCAACAACAGACAAATCTTTATCACTATGCACTTCAATATTTGCATCACTTCTTAACCCTGCCAATGCATCATATATATCCATTTGCAATCCTTTTAGTTTGTTTAGTGATTTTTCTCTTGAAATCATGATAAGGTCTTTGATATCAGGTTCTTTTGCAAGCAAAAAAGAAACGGATGAACCAATTCTTCCAGACGCCCCAATTACTGAAACTTTCATGTTATCCCCTCTCACCGTATTTCTAAAATAGTACAGTAAAAGTATGCAAAAATTGTTTAGTTGGGAATTGCTATGTTAACAATGATTCCAAAAAAGAGCAAATATACAGTTATTTGTTGAATTTATATCAGTTACTTAACCACCAACAATTTTTTTAAAGAGTAACAATTTAGCGTAAAATCTTAAAGTGATAATTCCAATCTCATTGAAGATTTTTAATTAACTACATATATGATGTTATTTCGTATTGTCCGTTTAATCCTTCATTTGTAGATTTGTATATGCAAGAAGTATCTACCTCTCATATTTTATTTTCAAAAATACTAAATATAATAGTCGTTAGTCCCTATATATTCTTTGCTATTTGTTTCTAAGGTTGCGTTTTATATTCAATTGAAAAATTCATTATAAAACACATCAAAATCTTGATTGTATTTTTTACCTATTTTTAGTGCAATTTCCGCCTTTGCTAATTCTCTCCCAAAATATGCAGCATGGTCTAACTTTTTTATTAAATTCAGCCTTATTGCAGTTTCATAAATCTCTTTTGGGGTCTTTCCTCTAATAATTAATTTAGGTTCTCTTTTTTTGAAGTAAATTGCAACAATTTCCTTTTTCTCCCTATCAAGTTCTATCTTAAAACTTCCCTCATCCAAAATTTGCTTTTCATCTTCCTTTGCATATATAACTGGAACATTTAAATCCTTAAAGGTTGTAGTTTCTTCGAACCTCTTGTCCTTATAATTTATTAAATTAAAACCTAAATCTTTTGGAAGAGAATTTCTTTTCTTAGCTAAAAACATCATTTTCGATGCAATTTTTAGTTCTTTTATTGAAAATTTGCACTTTGAACTTGCCTCGGGAGTGAAGAGAATATTTGCTCCTATCTCACTACCTATTGCTGCAAGTGTGGCATTAACTCCATGGCTATCTACATCAAACAACTCTGAAACATTTCCCACTCCAAAGAATAATGGGATTTTATGCTTTTTCTTAAATTCTCTACATGCAATAACGCTTTCTGTGAAGTTACAACCACTGTTATTTATTGGCTCCAAAATAGGGTCTGCAACAACTTTTATATCATGCTCCATAAGCTTCACAATATTTTTTTCTAAGGATTTAACTTTATCATCAATGGTTTCTGGAACGTAATTTATTCTGTAATTTGTTGGTAAAACCACTGCCGCTGTGTCACTATCTTTTAAATAAGGTAAGAGTTCATCAATATTTCCTCCATCAACACTTAAAACCATATCTACATCCAATTTTATTGCTTCAATTAATTCTTTTGTGTTTAATGTATCAACGCTTATTGGTTTGTCGGTTACATCCCTCGCTATTTTTACGATCCTCTTTAAATCATCTACATGATTCTCATTACTGATCATCCCTAAATCAATCATATCTGCTCCGCTTTCAACATAATAGATGATTTTTTTCTCTAATTCTTTATCACTCAACCATGGAGCGTGGACAATTTCCCCTAAAACTCGCATTGGGTAGTCATCACCAACCTTCAAATTACCAATTTTTATGTTTGGAGGTTTTAAAGGCATTTTTTCCACTTCTTCAATTTCCTTTTCAGCATTTTTCCTTATAAATTCCATTAATTGATTGTCAGCATATTCTATTGTTGATAATTTTATGTTATTTAAGTTTTCTATTAAAATTGGAATATCAGAGGCCTCTCTTGTAGATTTGAAACATTTTATTCCTGTTTCTTCCTCTACTTTTTTTAAATCATGTCTTATTAACCCAGTAACCAAAACAAAATCATACACGTCTTTTAATTTGATGTTTTTTTCCTTCTCTATCTTTTTTATTTCTTTTATAATTAAATTTGGTGTTAAAAATGCTGCAATTGAAATATCTGCTACATGGACATCTATGAAATCGTATTTTCTTACAAACTCCTTTACCTTTTTTTCCGCCATTTTTCCAGTTATTATTAAGATCTTCATAATTTCCCTATATATGGTTTTGAATAGTATCTAAATTTTAAGAGTGAGTATTATTTAAAAATTAATACACAATAACTTTAAAAATTACTTACTATCTATCTATAAATTTGTAGGATTGTTGTTTAAGTAGAAATTTTACGGCAAAATCCTTTGGATTTTGCCATTGTCCTATTATGCACACGACTATAATTGTTAATTTTTAGTTTGAATAAAGTATATATTTTTTAGGTGAAAAATATGAAAAATAATCATAATCCATTCGATAAATATGCAGAGGACTATGATAAATGGTATGATGAGAATGAAGAAATATATAAATTGGAACTTGAGGCCATTGAAAAATTTATTCCAAAACCTAAAGAAAAAAAGAAAGGTTTAGAAATTGGGGTGGGTACTGGAAGATTTGCAAAACCCTTGGGCATTAAGTATGGATTAGAACCATCAAAATCTATGGCTGAGATTGCAAAAAGAAGGGGAATTGAAGTATATGAAGGTATTGCTGAAAATATTCCTTTTGATGATGGATCCTTTGACTATGTATTAATGACTACAACATTATGCTTCTTAAATGATCCAATTAAGGGACTTAATGAGATAAAAAGAATTTTAAAACCTAATGGAGTAGTAATTATTGGAATGATTGATAAAAATAGCCCATTGGGGATATTTTACGAATCTAAAAAAGAAAAAAGTAAATTCTACAAAAATGCAAAATTCTATTCTTTAAATGAAGTTTTAAATTGGTTAAAAGAATTGGAATTTAAAAATATCATATACAATCCTGTAAAATTAGATAAAAATGATACTGGAAGTTTTGTTGTTATACGTGCTGAAAAATAAGAAATAAGTTTTAAAAATTGCATTACACCATAAAGTTTATAGTCGTGTGCGTTAGAAGGGTTTTTTGGCAAAACTGAAAGTTTTGCCGTATGTCTTTTGGCAAAATCCAAGGGATTTTGCCGTATATCTTTTGGCAAAACCTTTAGGTTTTGCCGTATAATTTGGAATATACTGTTGGTAAATTTCTTTCATTGATTAAAAATTAATGGCAAAACCCTGGTTTTGCCATACAACTATATTTTGATGTGAGACAATGGAGTGGGAAATAACCTTTGATGGTATAACATATGAATGTATAAATTGCGCTTACTGTTGCTCATGTAAAGATTGGAGGATATACTTGGATTATTTTGATGTTTTGAAGTTGAAGGATTATAATTACGCTATAGAAGATTGTGAGAGGGGGAAATTTAAGAAAAGGTTGAAGGTTGGGGGAGAAGGATGTGTTTTGTTGCACAACAATTTATGTAAGATTCATTTGGAGAAAGGTTACGAATATAAACCACTAATGTGCAAAATCTTTCCATTTAGTTTCATGGTAAAGTGGAATGGAGATTTGTTGCTAATAATAAAGCACTACTGCAAAGGAATAAAAAAAGGAAAATGTGATAAAAGAATGATAAAAAAGGCGATGGAGTATTGTGAAGAACTTTATTTGGATGAATTGGATGATATTATTTTTGAAGCAATGGAACATAGTTCAAAAACAAAGATTGATGATAATTGGAGGGTTAGTTGGGAAGAAAGGGAGGAATTCGGAAGAAATATATTCAAAAGCAAAAATTTGAATGAAGTTGCTGAAAAGTGTAAAGAACTCATAAATTATGATGTTTCAGAGAGAATAAATAAGATAAAAGATAATTTGAGTAAATTGGAAGAAGATATTAGAAAAGAAAATGAAGAAGAAATAATAAGATTTATGGGGGAGTTAAATAAGAGGGAACATTTTAGAAAGTTTCCATTTAAAAAGGAAATAGATAAACTTTTAGAAATTGGGGAAAGGATTAGTAGATACAAAAATGTATTTAAAGGAGAGGCTATTATTGATAAAGAATTGTTATTAAACCCAAATTCTCATTATACAATATAAAATGCCCAATTTATTTTTGAATTTTTTAAAATTTAATTTAATTTTTTTAATTTTCATTTATTTTCTTTTATTTTTGAAGGATGAACTAAGGTGAGTTTATGGATATTTATGAATTTAGGGAGTTTGTTAAGGAGAAATTTCCATATCCAAAAATAAGGCCACAACAAATAAGGATGATGGAGAAAATATTTGATTGTATAACAAAAAGAAAAAATTTGATTGTTGAAGCTCCAACAGGAGTGGGAAAGACACTATCCTATTTAATCCCTGCATTATATTTTGCAGAAAAGGGAAAAAGGGTTATGATTTTAACAGAGACCATTGACCAACAGGAGAGAATATTAGATGATTTAAATTCTTTAAAACACAATTTAAAAGTATCTTATATGATGGGAAAGGGGAATTTCTTTTGCAAATCAAAAAATGATAAAGCAAATAGGTTGTATTGTCAACTAAACAAAAGATGCAAATATAGACCAAACAAAAAGCCTATCTGTTATTGTGGAACAAAAAAGATTGCATTGGAGTTAGATGGAGTAAAATACTATTGTCCATTCTGCACTTGCGATTACCAAAGGGCAAAAATTGAGAGCATATTTGCGGATATAGTGGTTATGAATAATAGCATTTATTATTATGCAAAGGAAGATATTGACAAAAAGAGGGAAACAGACATCATAATTTGTGATGAAGCCCATAAATTGGAGGGAAGCATAAGAAACGCTGCCACTATAACCATAAATCCAGATGTGGCATTGAATCGGCTTAGGTTTATGGTTTATCACTATGCCCCCTATAGATTAATTAAGCATTTGGAGAGGGCAGATGATGAGAAGTTTTGGGAAATTGTTGAGGATTATGTTGAGAGGCATGCGGATATTAAAGAATGCAAAAATTCGCTCATATTTGATCACACATTGGGAAGAATTACATCGTGGAGATATAAAGAGGATGTTGCAATCTTAGGAACTTTGTTAGATGGTTATTATCAAATAAAAAACATAAAAGAGAAAATTGATACATTGGAAGAGAACGTCGAGTTGGATAAGAAGGATTTAAAGTTCAAAGTGGATAACAATGCATTAATTCCATTGGAATTGCAGTTTGTTAATGAAAAAAGAATAAGTGAGATGCATTTAATGGAATTTTTGGATAATTTGGAGAATTTAAAAAGTATAAACGAAAATTTTGTTGTTTACAAAAATAATGGATCTATTTTATGCGAGCCTATTGTTGTCTCATCCTATTTAAGGAGACTGTATGGAAATGCGGTGGTTATACACTGCTCTGCGACATTGGGAAATTTAAAGATTCATGCATTAAAAACAGGGGTTCGAGACGCTGAAACGCTAATATTAACTTCTCCATTCCCAAAAGATAGGAGGAAAATTATAGCCCTAAAAGATGGAGAAGATATGAAATGGGAGGAAAGTAGTAAAAAGAGAGAAAAGGCAAATGAAAATTTGCTAAAAATTATAGAAGCGTGCAACAGCAACACTCTCGTTTTATTTAAAAGCTTTGAAGATTTGAGTAGTGCTTATGAATATCTCCTAAACAATATAGACCAAATAAACATAAACAACAAAAACATCTACTGTTATGAGCCAAATATGGACGGAAAGGAGGCAAAGAAATTAAAAGAAAAGTTTGAGGAGAATGGGGGAATTCTGCTCGCAACTGGGAGGTTTGCTGAGGGTGTTGATATTCCAGGAGAAGCATTGACGAGTGTTATCATTGACTCTCTTCCATTTCCAGTACCAACTCCATTAATAAAAAAAGAGCAAAAAATGATAGAAGAGCAGTTTAGGAAAAGAGGGGTTAAAGATGCACGTTGGAAGGGTTTTTTAATGACTTCTTTCCACATAATGGCAAGAACAGTTATTCAAATGATAGGAAGGTTGATAAGGACAGAAACTGATTATGGCGTTGTTGTTATACAAGATAAGAGATTTGGGGATTGGGCTGGGAGAGTTATGAAAGAGAGGGGTTATTTAAAGGATAATTATGAATTAATGACTTTAAATGAGGCAGTTAAATTCATCCCAAAGTTTATGGAAAGATTTAGGAGTAATTAAAAACCGTTTCCCGTCAAACATATAAGCTATTATTATTCCAAAAGAAACTTTTAAAAGACCTTTAAAAAAGGTTTCATCCAAATGGGATGCACCGCCTCGCTGCGCTCAGCGGTACCTCTTAGTTTTTTAATATCATGTATTAGAAGGTGGTGCATAATTAAAAAATTTAAATATAATGAGGCAAAAATGGATATAAAAAGTGATAAAAATCGTATGGTGAATGCCCATAGATGTCGTTAAGATAGTTATAACTTTGATAGATAAATACCTCCATTTACAACCTAAAAACCTCTATGGTTACCCATTAATAAGGATTAAAGATGTTAGGACATAAATTTAGATGTATAAATTATACACCACACTCATTTTTATTATAATCAAATAGATTCATTTTTAAAATCTTAAATGTTAAATACCCAATTAAAATCCCGATGCCTGAAGAATGTAAGATAACCCTTAATATTTCAACATTACGGATTAAATGTATAAGGGTTAATATATCTATGCTAATTACAATACTGCATACTACTGTAGATAAAAGAAATGACAATTTTAACTCATTAATCTGGCTTTCTGTCAATTTTTCCATATTAATCCCCTAAAAATAATATATCAGAAAAAGTAATTTATACAATAACTGCTGCCGTTTGAAACTGTTATGTTTTATAAGGTGCATTTGTGATTACTGGTGACCAACTATGTGTTAGAAAATTATATATATTGACACTATAGCCATATAACTTAAATTTGAAATTTCTATAGGATGCCTTCCGAAACTGTTATATATTAGATGAAAATCAAAGGAAGATAATAGTAAAATCTTATTACATGTTTTTCCATCACTAAATATAATATTTACGTTTTGCCAACAATAATTTAATTTTAAATACCAACCCTAAAAAATTTCCAAATAAATACATTAACCCGTATCCACAACCAAGTACAATTATCTGAATTGTGTTAATTGAAAGGATAGATACATAGCTATGAAATACCCATAATGCCATAAATGAAATTATAATAGTTGGAACAATAGAAAAGATATAAAATTTTTGAAATTTACTAGTGTCTGACGGTATCGGCGAAGTTATATTTTCTTTTAGTATCTCCTTTTCTAAATTCATGATTTTTTCAGAATATGTATACCCAATAACTGTTCCTAATGCAAACATACTTAATAAGTATATACAAACCCTAAACAATAACTCAAAATCCCTGATTAAACCACATAATACCAAATAATACGACACTAAAAAAAATAATATTATAATTGCAGTTAAATTCATAGATATGTTCAATTCATGCAAATATACTTCACCATTTTTCTTACTGTCTGTCATAGTATGCCCCCAAAAAATAATTAAGGTTCGTCATGAATTTTTTAACTAATGGGTTTTTTAAATGATTTCTTCTTATGAGGATTTTCTGGTGTTGAAATATTAAATGTAGGTGGGAGAAGTTTTCAAAGCTAATTACCAGTCGGAATATATAGATGAGCTAAAATTATGTCAAAGTTTCAATAAACTATTAAGCTATTTTTGATTAATGGAACTTTGGCTGCATTGAGCATCTTATTGGCAACGGCAGTGGTCTGTATGGGAACCCTTCTGTTTCTTTTTTAATCCTCTCAATTAACTCATCAACAGTCATCTTCTCTTTTACAGGTTTCTTTAGTGAGGATTCTTCTCTAATTGTTACAGTTAACATATTGTTTTCAACTTCCTCATCCCCAACAACCACAACATAAGGAACCCAATCCTTTCCAGCATTCCTAATTTTTTTACCAACACTCTCCTCCCTATCGTCAAAGTCAGCCCTTATGTTATTTTCTCTCAACTTTTCAGCAACTTTTAATGCATATTCATTGTGCCTCTCTGCAACAGGGATTACTCTAACTTGGATTGGAGACAACCAAACAGGCAACATTGGTGGTTTCCCTTCTTCTGAGTTTAGATAGGCTCTCTCTAAAAGTCCGCATAAAACCCTCTCAATACTTCCAGTTGGAGAGCAGTGGAGGATTATTGGGTATTTCTCCTCATTACCATCATGGACAACTATACCAAACCTCTTTGCACTTTCAACATCAATTTGGACTGTTGGGTTTTCTATTGGTCTTCCTAAGCTATCTATGACAGCAATATCTACCTTTCCAACCCAATAGTGTTTTCTTCCTGGAAGGAGTTCTAATAAAACATCTTTGCCATATTTTTCCTTGTATTCTTTTGCAATCTTAAAGAACCAGTCTTTATTCTCCTCAAAGAAATCCTTTGTGAATCTGAATATTACTGAGTATGGTGTTTTTAAGTCATCTCCTGTTTTTAAGCACATCCAAAATTGTCTCTCAAACTCATCCATCGCCTGCTTCATATCTAAGCAAACAGTATGCATATCTGGCATTGTAAAGGCTCTCAACCTTTTTAAACCAACCAATTCTCCTCTTTGCTCATATCTGAAACTGTATGTTGAGAGTTCATACAATTTTATTGGCAAATGCCTTGGCAAAATATACATGTCCTTTTTCATCATAAATTGCCCAAAGCATGCCGCAAATCTCAACATTAACTCCTTATTTCCTTGTCTAAATCTGTATTGCCTCTCTCCAAATTTGTCAGCATGTTCCCTAATTGCTTTATTACCCAAATCATACATAACTGGTGTTTCTACTGGCATTGCCCCCATGTTTACAACTAAGTTATAAACATAATCTGCCAACAAATCTCTAATCAATTTTCCTTTTGGGTACCATCTGAAGTGTCCTGCATCTGAACTTGGCTCATAATCGCAGATTTCTTTTTCTCTTATGTATTTAACATGTGGTGGCTCATCTTTGTTCTTGTTCTCTTCTTTAATTCCCAATTCATGCTTTGCTAATGCTTTTAACTCCTCATCTTCAATAACATCAACATTTTCCTCACTTAACTCTATTATCTCATTTGTATCTGGTTTTAAGAGATAGAATTTTGAAGGTGTTTTTTCTTTTTCTTCTTTCTCCTCCTTAGCAACAATTTTCCTTGACAACTCACTTAATGGATGCCCTTTACAACTGACTTTAAATGCCTTATACCATCCAAATGGTGCTCTCAAAACATTATAATTTTTGTTTTTTAATTCCTCTTCTATGCTTTTTAACACTTCCTTAGCAACTTCTGGGGACGACAAGTCACTTGATAAATGGGCATAAGGATAAACAACAATATTATTAACTTTTAACTGCCCTGCAACTTTTTCGATTTCCTCAACCGCCCCTTTTACAACTCCTTCTGGATTCTCCTCATCATCTCTCTCAACTGCAATAAATGCGGTTAAACACTCCTCCATCTTACCTTTTAAAACATCTGTTTCTTCTGCAATTTTTGTTTTTTGTTTTGCCTCAAACTCTAAGTAATCAGAATGTATTAGGAGCATCCTCATCCTATCCCTCATTTAAATTTTCAAAACAACATGGATTATAGTTTTTTGTTATTATATTAATGTGTTATTTATAGTTGTCTGCAAAATTTTTATTATAATTTAAGATTGTTATTGAAGTATATTTGGTGGAAATATTAAAAATCGCATAATTATTTATAATGAAACTTTTAAAAAGTGTTTTATCCAAATGGTGTATGAGGGTTATATAGTCGTTCTGCAATTATAGTCGTGTGCGAAATTTCTTAAACGTATTTACGCATTAATGAATTTTTAAATAATCTTTATTCTTCCTTAAAATTTGAAACAAGGGACAAATCTTTAAGAATTTATTAATAGCATATTTCCAATTTCTAACGCACACGACTATAAATGACCTCTACAAATTTAAATTTAAAACATAAAAATTTTGTTAAACGAGTCTCAAATTAAAATTTGAATAATGATTTATGATACCCATTCGCAGAACGACTATAATTTTGTTCAACGTCCCGCTTTAATTATTTAGAATATTATTAATAAAAATTTTGATTGCATACTTTTAGTTATTATAATGAACATGGTGAAATAAATGGAAATCACATCAAGAATAATTTTAGTTATAGCACTGCTAATTTGGATTTTTCTTTATGCAATTAGAGATAGCATAAATTTAAAAACATATTTCGGAGTATTTGGCATATTAAGGACAAAAGTCGGTATGAGAACCATAGAAAAACTTGGAAATTATGAATTTTGGAAAAAATTAGCAATATTATCAATCCCGATTTGTGTGATTATTGGATTTTTTACATTTTCCTCTCTGATAGACTCGACCATAAAACTGCTGAGTGGAGAATTGCCAAAAGAGGCCTCAAAACCCATAATATTTTTATTTGGTAGTGTAATCCCATGGATACCTGGAATTGTGGGATTGATTGTTGGGGTAACTGTGCATGAATTGGCGCATGGAATTGTTGCATACGCATTTAGGCAGCAAATAAAAAGTACTGGGTTATTGTTGCTCCTTGGAATTCCTCTTGGAGCGTTTGTAGAACTTGGAGAAGAATTTAAAAATGCAGATAAAAAAATAAGAGGGGCTATTGCCTCAGCAGGACCAATGGCAAATATTATTGTATTTTTGGCTGTGGTTTTAATAACACCCCAACTCTATGCCATTCCTACGGAACTAACCATAACAAAAACCTATGCCTCACCAGCAATGGGTGTTTTAAAGGAAGGAGATGTACTCTATTCAATAAATGGAGAAAAAATAAACTCATTAAAAGATTTTTACAACATGGCTAAAAACTTAAAGCCAAATGAAGAAATAACTATAACCGTATTAAGAGGAAATGAACTAAAAACATTCAATCTAATAACTTCCAATGAAGGAAAAATAGGCATTGTTGTTGAACCTTCAAAGAACCTGGCATTTGTATTAAATTGCTGTTATTGGACATATTGGATGAATCTATTGCTTGGGTTTTTCAACTTACTCCCAGCACTACCATTGGATGGTTATTACGTATGGGCGGCATTCCCGAGAGTTATTAGGGATTTGAAGTTGAAAATTAAGTCATTAGAGACATTGGTAGAGCATATATCAAATGTATTGGAGATGATATTAAATGAGAAAAATTTAAACACCATAAGCATATTAATTTGGTGGATAATATTTGGATCTATGATTTATTCATTCATATAAAAGCAACTTTAAAAAAGGTTCGGATGAAAACCTGTGGCTTTAGTTGAATAATCTATGGTTATTCAACTTCCTTGCAACCATAATATGACAAAACCTTAAGTTTTGCCGTTAATTTTTGCCGTGGACATTACTCTTCGCTTCGCTCCGATGCATCCAAAACGGGATGCATTATAGTTATTGTGCGAATTTTTTAATAATCATTTAAATAAAATTTAATTTTTAAGATATTTGATAAATATCCATAATCCTAATTGGAAACCACTCAAACTTAATTTATTGAAGATATAGTCATTTTAACGCACCAGCTATACTTCACTAACGCTTGGTAATGTCTAATTAATTATTAAGTTAATTGTGATAATTATGGTGAAGATAACCATAATTAGTGCAGAGGGCGGTTCAACAATTAGAGCATTGAAAAATGCCATAGAAAAACTCGGGGAAAAATGTGAAGTATTTCTCCTATCTGATGATAATTTTTTGTTGGATAGTGGATTTAATTTGGAGAGTGATTTAATACATACGAGGTGTGGAATTGGGGATTATTTGGATAAACTAACCCTGTACTCTTGGCAATTTTTAAATGCATTGGAAGCAGAGGGACATCTTTTTATAAATCCTCTAAAAACTGTTTATGCCTCTTCAGATAAATTTAAAACTATAAAAATCTTGGAAAAGAACAAAATTCCAATCCCAAAGACAGCACTTATAAGGGATTATGACGATGCCGTGAAGTTTATGGAAAAAAATAACATCGATTTCCCAGTAGTTTTAAAAAATTCCTTTTCTAAATGTGGGTTAAAAACATATTTGGCAAAAAACCATGAAGAATTAAAAAAACTTACAAAAAATGCTATATGGGAAAGCAAGCTTATTCAAGAGTTCATCGATTTTAAGGAAAGTGGGGTTTATAAGGATATTAGGGTTTTGGTTGTTGATGGTGAAGTTGTTGGGGGGTATAGGAGAGTTAGCAAAGATTTTAGGACAAATCTTCATTTAAGTCAAGGATGTGTTGAGAAACTGCAATTAAATGAAGAGATTGAAGAGATTGCCTTAAAATGTGCTGAAGTTATGAATGGTTATATAATGGGGGTAGATATTCTACCAAAAAATGGGGAGTACTATGTTATTGAAGTTAATTCCGCACCAGGAACAAAAGGATTTAGGCAGATTGGAATAAATGCAGATGAAAAAATAGCAAAATGCTTAATAAAATACGCAAGGAGATAACTTTGAGGTGGGGTCTTCCCGATGTGAGTGTTAGTAATTATGCATATATAGTTTTCTAATACATGGTTGGTCACCAGTAATCACAAATGCACCCTATAAAAAACGGCATGAACGATACCTTTGAGGTGGCATGAATGATATCTTTTCTATCAACTATAGTCCCTGCTTTTATATTTGTAATTATGTCCATTATTATTGCATATAAAGAAGAACTTGGACTGGAAAAGAAAATTTTAATTGTTTGCATATCTGCGTTAATACAACTTTTGATTTTAGGTTTTATTATTAATATTATTTTTAATCTTGGGTTATTTTTCACGTTTTTAATGATTTTTGTGATGATATTAATAGCGTCATATATGATTAAAAATGAAATTAATATAAATGAAAGAAGTATTATTTTTTTATCCTCATGTTTTTCACTACTTTTTACATCAACAATATCACTTCTAATTTTGATTTATTCTGGGATTGTTGAGTTGAAACCACAATACATAATCCCTCTTGTTGGTATGGTTATAGGCAATTCAATGAATTCAATCACTTTATGTTTAGAGAGGCTTTTAAATGACTTAAAGTCAAATAAAGATATTTTATGGGGTTATTTGGCATTGGGAGCAAATGATTATCAGGCGATGAAACCATTTATAAGAAATGCTATAAAAGCTGCGTTAATCCCTCAAATGAATAGAACTAAAACAGTGGGTCTTATTTTTATTCCGGGAGCAATGGTAGGGATGCTTTTGAGTGGAGCAGATCCGATACGTGCTGCAGAGATTCAGATTGTTATTATGTGGATGATTTTATCAGGGACATTATTGTCCACATTAATTACATGCTATTTAATATACAAAAAATTCATGAAATATGTATAGGTGGAAGTCATGCTTAGGGGAAAGGATGCTACATTGGCAGCAATATTGAAGGTTATTATGGAGGATAAACCAGAAACACAAGACGAGATAGCAAATATCTTAGGTGTTAGTAGGAGATATGTGGCAAAGCTTCTAAAACCCCTAATTGATGAGGGTGTTGTAAGACATCCCTATGTAGTGGATTTAGAAAAGCTATCTAAGTTGAATATAAAATTTGACACTGACATAATCTTAAAGGAAATTTTGAATACCTTCGAAAGAATGGGAAACAACGTCCTTTTAAATTTGGATAAAGCATTCATGGCATTAAAAAATAACGACATAGAGACAGCAAAGAACATTATAATTCAGGATTACACATTGAACAGAATGGAGGAAGAAGTAAATATAATGATAAAAATGGATGCGTTGAGGTATCTTCCAACAACTTACGCAATGAACCTATCTTCAATTGCGTCAAATATTGAGAGGTGTGGTGACTATATATCAAACATCTCTGAGGAAGTCGTTAACGGGTTAAAAATTAAAAATAAAGAACTTCAAAGGGAGATTGATGAAATATACTTAATAATAAGAGAAATGTTCGTGGAGGCAATGGATATTTTAAAAACAAAGAAAAGAGATTCAAAGATTTTTGAATTAGAGGACAAATTACACGAAAAACTCGAAAAAATTATGGAAAAGGTTTCAAAAGAAAAAGGGGAAAATATTAACTACTACATACAATTTGGAATGTTTCTTAAAGATGTGGAGAGGTTCGGGGATAGATGCGTAAATATTGTTGAAATTGCAAGGGAGCTTTACCATGGAATTCCAAGAAGTGTGTTACCAGAAGGATTAAAAAAGAACCTTTAAAAATAGGAATGGTAAATCATATAGTTGTTTGTGTATAGTGTGATAGACACTTAAAGTTTAGTTAAAATTTCCCGATCATTGAAATTTAGAAAAAATCCCCATATTATTATAAAATTTGTTAGGAACACTTAATTATAAAAAATTCGCAGACAACTATAACTATATCAATATTTGAGGGAGAGCATGAAAGTGAACTATGAGAGATGTGGTTATTGTGGAGCATGTGTTGGAGTTTGTGACAAAATGGCAATAGAGTTGGTTGAGAACTTAATAATCATAAATAATGAAAAATGCACAAATTGCAAGTTATGCATGATTGTATGTCCGTTAAATGCATTAGTAGATGGATAATATAGTTGTGTGCGGAATATATACGGCAAAACCTTCGGTTTTGCCATTAATTTTTTAAGTAGTTATTATTCCCTTTTAAATTTTAAAATTAAGTGTTTAATACCCCATAAATTTTATTGAAGTTATGTTCATCGAAGCGAAGCTTCGAGCAGCGAAAACTCCGCAGGAGTTTTCACCTAAACTCTTAGCGCACACAACTATAATCTATACCTCTAAACTAAAGTGAGGAAAGAAACAAATATCTAAATAGTTTTTGATTATTAATTTGAAATTTAATCTCTTAAAATTCTAAAAATGAACTATTCATCATTTTGGAGGTATACTCATGAGGGAATTAATGGATAGTTATGATGTTGTGGTTGTGGGAGCAGGGCCTGGAGGGAGTATGAGTGCTTATGCTTCAGCAAAGAATGGGGCAAAAACACTTTTAATTGAAAAGTCCCAAGAAATCGGGGAGCCAGTTAGATGTGCTGAGGCAATTCCAAGTTTAGATGATTTTGGAATAAAGCCAAGTCCCGAATTTGTTAGGAATGAGATAAAAGGTGGGTTTCTATTTGCACCAAATGGAAAGAGAGTAACTGTAACACAGGGAAAAGCAACAGGTTATGTTGTTGAAAGAAAGATATTTGATAAGTTTTTGGCAATTAGAGCAGCAAAAAAGGGTGCAAAAATAGCCATAAAAAGCAGAGTTGTTGGTTTAGAAGAAGAAGGAGATGGATGGAACGTTATTGTTAAACATTTAGATGAAGAATATGCGGTTAAAACTAAAATTGTTATTGCTGCGGATGGAGTAGAGAGCAATGTGGCAGAATATGCTGGTTTAAAAGCAAAGAAAAATCCATTGGATATATGTTCATGTGCTGAATATGAGATGACCAATGTTGAATTATTAGACAAGAACATGATGGAATTCTATTTTGGAAATGACATAGCCCCAGGAGGGTATCTTTGGATTTTTCCAAAAGGGGATACTGCTAATGTAGGTTTAGGAGTTAGAGGGTCAAAAAAGAAAGCAATTGATTATTTAAATGAATTTTTAGAGAATGGTTTAGCAAAAGATAGGTTAAAAAATGCAACTCCAGTAGAGTTTAAAGTTGGGGGAGCTCCTGTTGGGGGTCCAATTGAAAAAACTTACGATGATGGAATTTTGGTTGTTGGTGACGCTGCTGGGCAGATAAGCCCTTTAACTGGTGGGGGCATTTATTTAGCAATGGACTGCGGTTTAATTGCTGGAGAAGTTGCAGGAAAGGCAATTAAAAATAACGATTGGAGTGAAAAAGTTCTTTCCGAATATGAGAGAAGATGGAAAGAGAAACATTATGAATGCTTAATGAGTCACTTAAAATATAGGAAGATTTTGGAAAAAATGAGCGACGATGAGTTAAATGCACTTGCAGAGGCGTTAGGTGATAATTTGGATGACATTGATTTGAAGAAATTTGTTAAGAGGATTTTAACAAAAAAACCCTCCCTTATAAAATACTTCAAGGATTTGATTTAAAACAAAATAAATAAAAAATATTTTATTTTTATCTATTTCAATAAATCTTTACCTTTCACCTTTTTATCAACAAGCAACTTAAAAAGTTGTATCCAAATAGGATAAAATGCCTTGCTTAGCTTGGCATACTCTCTATTTTCTCAAATCTCATTCCTTTTCTATCGATAATAATGTTTCCTTTCCATTCTTCTTTTGTTTCTGGATAATCTATCCTATAATGTGCCCCCCTACTTTCTTTTCTCATTAATGCACATTTCGCCACAATTTCTCCAACAGTTAGCATGTTTTTGAGTTCAAAATATTTCTGAACTTCAATATCCCCATTTATGGCAACATTTTGGTTTTTTAATTCACCTATTTTTTTGATGGCAGTTTTTAATCCTTCTTCATCCCTTATAATTGAAACATAGTCCCACATGATGTTTCTTAAGTTGTCAATAAGTTCGTAAACATTTTCACCGGCTCTATTTTCTCTTTGTATCTCAGAGCATAGTTTTTCAATATCTTCTTTAACTTTATCTTTAACCTCTGCAAAACTACAAGGTTTCTCAGCAAATTCTCTCGCTGATTTTCCAGCAATTGCTCCAAAAACCTGTGTATCTGCTAAGGCATTACCTCCTAACCTATTTGCCCCATGAACCCCTCCAGTAACTTCCCCACATGCAAACAAACCAGCTATATTGCATTCGCATTTTTCATTTATTCTAACCCCTCCCATAAAATGATGGGCAGTTGGAGCAACTATCATTGGCTCTTTTCTAATATCAATACCAACATCCAAAAATTGCCTTAACATTGTTTCCAATCTCTCCTCAATAATCTCATCATCTAAATGAGAGACGTCCAAGTAAACTCCACCGTTTACCCCTCTCCCTTCTTGTATCTCAGTATATATTGCCCTTGCAACAACATCCCTTGTAGAGAGCTCCATCCTTTCCTTATCATATCTTGCCATGAATCTTTCTCCAAATTTATTGTATAGTATCCCTCCTTCTCCCCTAACTGCTTCAGTAACTAAAATTCCACTCCCTACCATTCCAGTTGGATGGAATTGGACCATTTCCATATCAACTAACTCAACTCCTTCATTATATGCTATTGCAAAACCATCTCCTGTCTTTTGGATTGGGTTGGAAGTTATTGGGTATAACTGCCCTGCCCCTCCTGTTGCTAATATAGTGGCTTTTGCATAGATTGGGAAAATTTCTCCACTCTTCAAATCCAAAAATATCGCTCCATAGCATCTATTATCCTTTACTATTAATTTTATTGCCATAACCTCTTCTAAAATCTTGACTTTTTCCAATTTGCAAATATGCTCCATAAGCCCGCTCATTATTTCATGTCCAGTTCTATCTCCGCTATAGCATGTTCTATTAAAACTCTGCCCACCAAATGGTCTTTGGGCAATAGTTCCATCTTCATTTCTATCAAAAATACATCCAAACCTCTCTAAATTTTTAAGTTCTTTTGGAGCATTTTTTACAAGGATTTCCACGAGTTTTGGGTTATTTATAAATCCTCCGCCCTTCATAGTGTCATAAAAATGCTTCTCAAAACTATCATTTGGGTTGAAAACAGCATTATAACCTCCTTCAGCCATAACTGTGCATCCACTTTTCCCAAAGAGACCTTTAACTGCTATTATGACGTTTTTATTTCTACATTCAATCGCAGCTCTTGCTGCTGCACCTCCACCACCGATGATTAAAATATCAGTCTGCATTTTATCACCAATTCTTTAATTGTTTATTTAAATATTTTAATATTCTTTCAATATTTACTATTCAATTTTAGACAATTTATAGTCAAGAACAAACTTTTTAAAATTGAATAAGGAAATGGTCTCAGACAAAAAATATTTAGAGTATAACATTATTAAATTTTCTAATGGCAAAATCCATAGGATTTTGCCATTATTTATCCTTGCTGAAAATTTTTATTTTTTAATTTAAATAGTTTTTTATCTTTATTTTTAATTTTAAGAATAAATAACCAGTCGCAAATCTCCTATGTTTTAGAGTTATTTAATAAATTTAGATTTATAATCCTAATTGGGATTTTAGCCATTATTTTTTATTTTATTTGAATTTGGTTTTTTTATTTTGGAAAATAATAGTAATTATCAAGTTGCACATCTTTATAAATAAAATAAACTGCCATTTATGTTAAAATCAGACCATAGTGGGATTTATTTTTAAATTTTTAATTAAACTAAAAATCAAAACATTCAAATACAACAATATTAACTAAAATCAAAAAATAAAAATTTTCTTTCTTTTATTTTATTCTATATAGCTTATTTGATGTACTCTTTCGTTATTATCAGCCTATCTGTGCATGTAAAGCAGGGGTCACAACTTGCAATGATTAACTCTGCATCAGTCACATGATAATCCTTCAAAATTTCCTCCATCGCTGCCAAATTTGTTGCTGTTGGAGTTCTAACCTTTGCATGCCTTACTCTCCCTTCACTATCCAAACCATAAGAGTAATATTGCTGTCCTCTTTGTGCTTCAGTATAACAATCTATTGGTTTAAATTCATACAACTCATAATCTCCATTGTAAATTTTCTCTGGTAGTTGGGGGAGAGCTTTTAATGCCTGTTTTAATATCTTAATACTTTCAAAGCATTCATAAAATCTCACAGCAATTCTTGACAAAACATCCCCATCATCAAATAAAATCTCTTCAAACTCAAATGGCTCATACTCTGGCACATATCCCATTTTTCTCATATCACTTTTTATCCCACTTCCTCTTGCTGTGGGCCCAACTGCATGATATTTTGCTGCTGTTTTTCTATCCAAAACACCAATATCCTTCATCCTCGAAACGAGCATTGGGTCATTTAATGTTCTTTCCATTAACTTTTTTAATTTTTCTTCAAACTTTTCTAATCTCTCCAAAATCGTTGGGATTTGGCTATCTTTTATATTGCATCTCGGCCTTATCCCTCCAATAATTGGGCATGAATAATGCACTCTACTACCACTTATATCAAAGAACGTCTGCATTATCGGCTCTCTAAGCATGAAAGCCCTCATTGCCATTGTTTCATGTCCAAGAATTTCAAAAGCGTGCCCAAATAACAATGTATGGGAATGTAATCTCTCTAACTCCTCGACAATAACCCTGATATAATTTGCCCTCTCTGGAACCTCTATGTTGCATCCTCTCTCAACAACTCTCACCGCACTCCATAAATGTATGTGTGAACAAATCCCGCAGATTTTCTCACATAAAATACATGCTTTTTCAACTGGAAGGCCTTCCATTAATCTCTCTACACCTCTATGGTTAACTCCTATTGTTAGTTCAGCATCCTTCACAACCTCATCCTCAATAAAAAGCCTTAATCTATGTGGTTCAAGCATTGTTGAATGAACTGGCCCTATTGCTATTTCTCCTTCATACATACTATCCCAGCCAAATTTTTAATGATTAATAATGATATTTTAGGATTTAATATATATGTTTTTGCATTGTAGATTATTTTTCATTTTATAGTTTATTTTTAGGGTTTAATAAAAGCGTTCTCATCCTTTTTATTATTTCAGAAGAGTTTAAATCCATTTTTTGGATTTTTAAAAATTCTTCGTCAATATTTCCCTTTTTAATTTTTTTAGTTGAGTAATACTTTCCAAGATCCATCAACTTTCTTTTAAATTTTTCCCTCTCAATCTCCCTATTCTTTATAATCTCTTCTTTTGTGGCATTTAAATGCTCATCCCTATATGGAACACCTACCGTTGATAATGCTATAACCCTCTCATCTACTTCAGGAATCCTGCTAACGTCAAAAGATGGGTTTTTGTATGCAATTGTTGCCCCTCTTTTCCTCCCAACACTTGGCCCCTCTGAAATAACAAACCCTGCCTCAACTAATCCACTTCTAAATGGTATTGAGGAAGAATAAGATATCAAGACCCCATTATCGTTCATTTTTTTGTAAATTTCCTTTAAAAAATCAACAGTGTATAAAATTGGGTCTCTTTGAGGAGAAAATGCATCATGAAAAACAATATCATACTTTTTATCCAATCTTTTTATGGCTTTTCTCGCATCTTCATTAAATATTCTAATTTTTGAGTTTTCGGCATCTTTCCCTTTAAAAAAGTTTTTTATTGCCTCTTTAATAATTTCATGCTCTTTAAATGGAATATTTAGGCAGAGTGATAAAAATAAAACCTCTCTACACAATTCAACCATATCTATCTCTGCATCTTTGTTGAAATGTAGTGCGGCAACTGCATTGTATCCAAACCCACTGCACAAATCTAAAATCTTTGGATTTCTTCTACCTTTTATGTCGGATGGGATGGCAAATTTTTCAACTGCCTCCTTTAATGCCCCTATTTTTGAATGCATTAGTTCATTTTCATCCTCTGCTTTTAAAGTGTATGTTCCATCCTCTGTCTTAACCAATAAATTTTTGTCTATTAATTCCTTTACTAATTTTCTTCCAAATTCATCGAAATCATCTCTTTCAAAGACATTGTTGTCTATTGCTAAACCCATATACTTTCTTATAATTTCTATAGCTTTTTTATTTGGTAACATAGGATCATCTCCTCTATCTTTAATCAAGATAAAAACAAGATAAAAATATATAGTCGTGTGCGCTAAAAATATATCTGGCAAAATCCTTTGGATGCCGTTTGAAACCTAATGGAAGATAGTTAAATATCCCTTATTTAATTCAGAAAGTTTTGTCACTGACTATAGTCAAAACCATACGTAAAATCCAAAAAAAGGTTTTACCGTATGTATGTTGATGCGATTTATTTGATAAAATGCCATAATTTCTTTCATAATTAATCTAAATTTAAATATATTTGTGAAACCCCTATTTTGATGGGATTTTTAGTATTACGGCAAAACCTTCGGTTTTGCCAATTTTTTTTCAAATCAAATAGAGCAACTATAACTGTTTATTTGTTTGATTAATAAATTTATTATTTACCATAAACGAAACTCAATGAATTAGGCAATTTAGCAATAAAGATATTATGGTAAATTTAGATGTATCAATTATGCACCATACTCAAATAATAGAATAAATAAAATTAGAGTTAGAGAATAAAGAAAAGAATAAAAAATAAATTCAATTAGTTCTTAATTGCTAAAATACTTTATAATATCTTTTTCAGTTATAATACCAACTAATTCCCCATCTTCAACAACTGGTAACGCCCCAATATTTTTGCTTGTCATTATTTCAGCAACATCCTTTAAGCTATGTTCTTCTCTCGCTGTAATAACATCCTTAATCATAATATCTTGCATTCTAACGTTTGTTATCTCCCTAACATTTCCCGTTTGCATGTGGTTAAATGCCCAATCACTACCAAGTAATTTTATGAAATCTGTTGACGTTATAATACCGACTAATTTACCCTCACTAACTACTGGCAATCTCCTAAAACCATTTCTCAACATTGTTCTCGCAACATCCTTTAATCTCTCTCCTGCAGTAGCCGCAATAACTTTTTTTGTCATATAATCCATAACTTTTTCTTCCTCGCTAATTTTATCCTTCAATACTCTAATTACATCTCTCTCGGTAATAAGTGAGATGAGTTGGTTGTTATTATTTACTATTGGTGTTCCACCAACATTTTTTTCTAAAAATGTCTTTATAATATCATCAATCTCAGCATTTTCTTTAATTGTTATGACATCTTCCTCCATAATTTCTCTCACTGGTTCGTTAATGGCAGCTATAAAGTTTCTGTTATGTTTTTCTCTTATTAAGTTGTATTTGCTACCTCCCCCCATGAAATCCACAATATCCATACTAGTAACAATTCCTTCAACTCTATTTGTTCCAGCATCGACAACTGGTATTCTTCTAAAACCTTCCTCATTCATAGTTACTAAGGTTTTTCTTATTGTTGTTGTTGGGTATACGGTTACAATTTCTTTTCCATTGATTATTTTATTTATTTTCAAAATATCCCTCCCAATTGCAAAATATAGTTATTTGCGAAATTTATTGGATATTATATATCACAAATTTTTAAACGGTTGTTATTATTACATTTAAGTTTTAAAATAAATCAAATAACCCCCTAAATTTATTGAGGATAATGTCCAATGTCTAACGCAAACAACTATTATGGCACAACCTTTACACAAATAATCTATGGCATTTTGATAAATTTATAATTTTCCATTTGAAATGGAATGCCAACATTAAATTTTTTCACTCTCATGGAATGTGGTAGTGTTTTTATAGTCGTATTGCATGTTGTTGCCACTTCACAATTAAATATCAACAATTCCTTAAAATCTAAAATAGAAAAAAAGTAAAATATTTCGCGGCAAAACTTTGTTTTGCCGTTAAAATTTTCCATGAAGTAAGTATCCACTTATTAATGTCCGAGACTATACTTATAAGTTCCATTTAAAAAAGTTTAGTGTATTTGTATCAAAACTTTAAACAAAAACTTTAAAAATGAGCGAATATTTTAAATATAACCTCCACCATTTATACTGGTATCTTACAAATTTTAACATAAATGAGGCATTACTTTAAAATTTAATAGATAAACCATAATTTTAAGTGTCTTGATCCAATTTAATAAATAGCATTACAGTCAGTGACAAAACTTTCGGCATTTACAAATATCCAAAAATTATAAAAAGCATAACACATAATGATTACAAAACAAAATAAACACGGTGAGAGAAATGTCCAAAGGTACCCCTTCACAGGGTAGGAAAAACAAAGGTTCCTATCATATAAGATGCAGAAGATGCGGAAGAAGAGCATACCACATAAGGAAGAAAGTATGTGCAGCATGTGGATTTGGAAGAAGTAAGAGAATAAGAAGATACTCATGGCAATGGAAAAAAGTAAACGGGCAAAGATTAAAATAAACCTTTAAATCTATTTTTTCTCTTTTGAACAAAATTTTTAATTTAAATAAAGTTTTTTATTTTTACTAAATTTATTTATATCTATTGATTTATACTTTAATGTAATGTAAAGAAAAATTTATTGTGATATCATGTGCGGGATATTTGGTGTTTATTCTAACGAAAGGATAAATGTTGCAAAAAAGATATACTACGGATTATTCGCTTTACAACATAGAGGGCAGGAAGGAGCAGGTATTGCTACAAGTGACGGGAGAGGGTTCCACCACCACAAAGGTATAGGCCTTGTGTCAGAGGTCTTTACAAACAACGAACTCCAATCATTATATGGGTATATAGGTATTGGTCATGTTAGATATTCAACAACAGGGGATAGCACAATTGAAAACTGTCAGCCATTTGTTGTTAAAAGTTCATTTGGTCCAATAGCAATAGCACATAATGGAGATATTGTAAACTCAACTATTTTAAAGAGAGAATTGGAAAGAATGGGACATATATTCATTTCATCAACAGATTCAGAGGTTATTGCGCAACTCCTTGTTAGAGAATTGTTAAAAACTGAAGATATTATTGAGGCAATAAAGAACACAGCAAAGAGGTTGATTGGAGCTTATTCTTTGTTGATAATGTTCAACGATAAACTCATAGCAGTTAGGGACCCAAATGGCTTTAAACCACTATGTATAGGAAGGGATGAAAATTGCATATACTTTGCATCAGAGAATTGTGCATTAGATACTGTTAATGCTGAATTCGTTAGAGATATTAAGCCTGGAGAAATTGTTATGGTTGATGATGGGGAAATTAAGTGTTATGAAATTGAAAAACCTTGTGAGGAGGTAAATACAGAATTAAATCTTCCAGTAAACGATTGTATTTATAATAATTGTGTTTCCACATGCATGTTTGAATACGTCTATTTTGCAAGACCTGATTCAATAATTGATGGAATAAGTGTCTATGAAGTGAGGAGAAAAATTGGAAGAATATTGGCAAAAGAACACCCATGTGATGCTGATATTGTTTCCCCAGTTCCAGATTCAGGTATTACATTTGCACTTGGGTATTCTGAGGAGTTAGGCATTCCTTATTATGAAGGATTGATAAAAAATAGGTATGTTGGAAGGACTTTTATTCTCCCAACACAAGAAGAGAGGGACTTAGCGGTTAGATTAAAATTAAACCCTGTAAAGAGCATATTAAAAGATAAAAAGGTAGTTTTGGTTGACGATAGTATTGTTAGGGGAACAACATCAAGAAGAATAGTGAATATGTTAAAAAAGGCAGGAGCAAAAGAAGTGCATTTAAGAATTGGTTCTCCAAGGATAATATCCCCATGCTTCTATGGTATAGATATGGCTACAAAAGAAGAATTAATTGCATCATCCAAAACAGATGAAGAAATCTGCAAATATGTAAACGCTGATTCACTTGGTTATTTAAGTATTGAGGGACTAGTAAAAGCAATTGGAAGAAAGGATTTATGTTTAGCATGTGTAAGTGGATGTTATCCAACTGATGTCTCTTGTAAGTTCAAATAAAATCAATGTCCACCTTAAAGTTCATCTATAATTATTATGCTTTTTTGTTGTTATGTGGTTTTTCTATTATGATTTTTACATTATTATTTTATTTTTGCATAATTTCTTCATATTTCGTTTATCCTCCAGAAACTGGTGGATAGATAACGATTTCATCGGATGCCTTAATAACAACATCATCAGAATTCACAACATCACAATTTACAGAGATTATTGCTTTTCCCTGGTAAAAATCATCCTTAATGTTTATAGAATTTTCATTCAATATATTAAGTAATTCTTTTAGTGTTAGCTCATTTTTATCAATAGTTATTTTAATTTTCTCCCCATAAAGTTCCCTATATTTTGCAAATAATCTTATAACCAACTCCATAGAATCACCTAATTTATCATTGTTAAGTTTTTAAACTCAACTGATATTAATTTATTATGGTTGTTTATGTTATAAGTTTGGGTATCAACTCCCAAAATGAATATTATTTCAAATTATGGGGTAGATGGCGATTATTTAAAATTCTATTGGGTTTGTTATGTTTAGTTTTTATATGTTTAAGTGTAAAATTTTCGCAAACAATTAATTTTATGATTAAAAAGGGGGATAAGGATGAGGACGATATTGGGGAAAATGCACTTAAAATGGTGTCATTACTGCAACTTACCAGTTTTAGATAAGATTTGCAATATCTGTGGAAATGAACCCGTTGAGGTTAAATTAACCCCTCCAGGGGGTGCGAGACCGGCATTCGAAAAAGAGATTGAGTTTATTGAGAATTTAATTAAAGAGCAGTTTGGAACTAAAGAAGATATTTTAAAGGGTAGGATTGTTTTGATGAATAAACTTCCAGGAAATGAAGACATGCAAGAAATCATTATTGATGGGCAAGTTATTGCTGTCCTAAAATACGATAATGGATGGAAGATAATGCCAAGACTTGAAGGGGCAAGAAGGATAGTAAATGCAGGGGGTTATAAGAAAATTGTTGTTATAAAAGAGGATGTTATCCCCTACCTTTTGGGTAGAAGTTCCTCTGTTTTAAGGCCAGGAGTAACTTATGTCTCTGAGGGCATTAAAAAAGAGGATGAAGTTATTATCCTTAAGAAAATGAATGGTAAGGATGAAGATGTTGTAGCAGTTGGTAGGGCAAAGATGGATTATGAGGAAATCCTAAATGCAGAGAAAGGTGTTGTTGTAAAGGTTAGACATGCAGAAGAGCCAAGAAAAGCAAATGAATTAAAAACTTCTGAAAAGAATTTAAGAGAGTTGTTTAAGGATATGGTTAAGGCAAATGAGGATGTTATAAGAAGATTTGAGGAGAACTCAGTTGGATTCATGAGAAATACTGCAAAGAGGATAAACTTGCCTATAACTGTTGCATATTCTGGTGGAAAAGATAGCTTGACCGTCTTGTTGTTGGCATTGAAGGCGTTTGATAAAGAGGAATTTGATGTCTTATTTACAGATACTGGGTTGGAGTTCCCAGAAACCATAAAAAATGTTGATATTGTGCAAAAAACTTATGGTATAAAGTTAATAAAAGAGGAATCCAACGAGTTTTGGGAAAAATTGGAGGAGTATGGGCCTCCTGGGAGAGATTATAGGTGGTGCAGTGAGATTTGTAAACTAAAGCCTTTAAAGAGATTGATTGATAAACACTATCCAAATGGAACGTTAACTTTTGTTGGATTGAGGAAGTATGAGTCATTTAGCAGAGCAAAAAAACCAAGAGTTCAAAAAAACCCTCATATTCCAAAACAAATAAATGCAATGCCAATTCACAACTGGAGCGCTATGCACGTTTGGCTCTACATACTTAAAAACAACGCTCCATACAACAAGATGTATGAGAAAGGATTTGATAGGGTTGGATGCTATGTATGTCCCGCTATGGAATTGGGAGAAATCGACAAGGTTAAAAGAGAATACCCAGAATTGTGGGAGAAATGGGAGAAATTTTTGAGGAAGTGGGCTGAAAAGCATGGATATGGTGAAAAGTGGATAAAAGAGTTGTGGAGATGGAAAAATCCAAATAAACGCAAAAATAAATAACTTTAACTTTAAAAAAGTTCCATCAGAAACCTCTAAAAGAAACCTTTAAAAGAAACTTTTAAAAAGTTTCATCAAAAGGGATGCACTGACCTGAAACTTTTAAAAAGTTTCATCAAAGGGATGCATTGCTTCGCTTCGCTCAGCAATGCCTCTTAGGGAGTTTAATATCATGTATTAAATTTCTTAATTAACTTTTCTTGCTTTTATAAAGGGGGTTGTGGATTTTGGTATTAGAAAATTGGAAAAAAGTATTACTGATTTTTTCAAATTAAAATTGAGGTTTTTTAATTATTTTAGTTTTTTGGTTTTATTTTGTATGTTTTAAGTTTGGATTGGTTTTAAATTGTGTAATATCTCTGCTAATTATTGAGATTTATTGGCGTGGTTGTGCATTGGATTTATAAATAATTTGCACAATCTTTCTTACTTTTATAAAGGGTTTGATAATCATACAGTAAGAAAATTCGGGTTGAAAAAGAAAGATTTATATAGGAGTTTAGGTATAAAATAAGGATGAAGTTATAGGGTTTGAATACCTCATCCATTAAAACAAGGATGGAAACAATCTAAATAATCCATAACTTTCTTCAACTTTGTTTGTTTGAATACCTCATCCATTAAAACAAGGATGGAAACTTGCATAGAATGGATTTAATTTTTCCTCTAACCACGTTTGAATACCTCATCCATTAAAACAAGGATGGAAACCCTAAATAAAGCGGCTCTGATGAAAATATCCCATCGTGTTTGAATACCTCATCCATTAAAACAAGGATGGAAACGCAATTGTAGTATTTGTTGTCATTTCAACAAGTTTAGTTTGAATACCTCATCCATTAAAACAAGGATGGAAACTAACTTCTAATAACAGTCTTTGTTTTAGTAGTTCTTGTTTGAATTGCTCATCCATTAAAACAAGGATGGAAACAATTTTCTATCATTATATACCTTGAAGATATTCTAATAGTTTGAATTACTCATCCATTAAAACAAGGATGGAAACCTGAAATCTTCCCATCTTGTTCCTTTGAATATCTCTTGTTTGAATTACTCATCCATTAAAACAAGGATGGAAACAGGTTAAAGACCATGAACATAAGTATAAAACAATAGATGTTTGAATTACTCATCCATTAAAACAAGGATGGAAACACTGTCCTTAAAATTACTCTTTTTGCACTGTCTCCGTGTTTGAATTACTCATCCATTAAAACAAGGATATAAACTGAGGAATTGCAAAGGAAAGGAATAATTTTTTCTTTATTTAAGTAAATTTGATTTTTAAACTGTCTTTTCTTGACCTATTATGTACGATAAATACCCTTCTTCCAGTAGCTCAATTTTTAAACCTAATTTTGCTGGTATTACGTTGGTTTCAGTATTCTCGGCAATATAATTTGCCTCCTTTATGGGGTTAGTCATCTTAACTCCCATGTGGTTCATAATTATTAACTCTGGCTTTTTGTTCATTGAATTTACTAAATCAATGACATCATTTGAGCATAGATGCCCCCTTATTCGTTCATTTTTTTTCCTAACAACATTTGCAATAAAAACTCTAACACCATCGAAGTCCTCAACTAATGAATCTATATATTCCGTATCTCCAGTATAGCCGATATCTCCTTTCTTAGTTTTTATTCTTGCTCCAATACCATAAGGATCTCCGTGTTTTGTTTTTGTTGCAATCAATTCTATATCATAAACTTTTGCAGAATCCTTTGGATATAGGATATATCTTTTCAAGACCTTTGATTGGTGGTATTTTGATATTGCGTTTTCAAAATCACCAAAACCCTCTAATACTGTAAAGTTGCTAATTATTACACCATTTTTTTGTGTCATTCCTCTTGTCATTGCCTCTATAATCACTTCTCCATCGGTGTAATGGTCAGGGTGGCAATGGGAGATAAATAATGCATTTGTCCCCCATGGGGTTATTTTTAATTCTCTCATCCTAACTAATGCCCCAGGACCAGGATCTACGTGAAGTTTTGTTTTTTCAGTGTGAATCCGAAACCCTCCAGTAGCTTTTGTTTGTGTGATAGTTGCCCATCTTCCACCACCCGAACCTAAAAAAATTATCTCAACCCTCAACTTACCACATCCATTATTTTTTAAATTTGATTTTAATATTACAAAAAATGTTATAAATACATATTCCTTACAAATTACACAAATTTGTTCAAAATCCACAATTAATTGCTAAAATAAAAAATAAAAAAAGAAATTTAAAAAAGAGGATTTATTCATCTTTCCCAATTAATTCAAAAACAACATTATCGTAAGTTCCATTAACTTCCACGATTTCATAAGGAGAGGTAATTACCATCGCATGCACACCTTCTCTATAACTTTCATTCACATAGACGATAAGTTTATCATTATGTTTGATAATTTTTGTTATGCTTATACTATAACCCGTGTTGGGTTTTTCTCCCAAATAAACTTCAATTACTGTTTTGTTGTTTTTTATGTAGTGAATAAATCTTCTACTTTTTTCTTTTCCAAACATTCCCATTTCAATAATTTCAAAAGGGATTGTTATGTTTTCCTGTAAATTTTTGGTTTCATTTAGATTAATTTTATTGGTATTATTTATCATATCACTTAAATTGGAATTTGAATCTTGGTCTATAGTTTCGTTTTCTATGCATCCACATAGCAGTATTGTTAAAATTGAAATAATAGCTAAAACTAAAGCAAACAACCTTTTCATAATCATCCCTATCTACCAAATCTCCTTTCTCTTCTTTGATAATCCCTTATAGCCCTTAAAAAATCAATCTTTCTAAACAACGGCCAATATGTTTCACAAAAATACAGTTCTGAGTAAGAAGATTGCCATGTTAAAAAATTGCTAATTCTCTCTTCCCCAGAAGTTCTAATAATTAAATCTGGATTTGGATAGGGAAGATTAGCAGTATATAAGTGTTTTGAAATAGTTTCTTCTGTTATATCCTCAATATCCAGTTCATTGTTTTTAATCTTTTTTGCTATTTTCTTTACCGCATCAACAATCTCTTGCTGCCCACCATAGGCAATCGCAATATTGAGAAAATAATTTGAATAATTTTTTGTTTTTTCTTCTGCATATTTTATTGCATCTTGAACATCTTTTGGTAACTTATTAATTCTTCCAATAGCCCTAACTCTAACTTTATATTTGTGTATATCTTCATCCTTAGCAACTTCAATAAACTTCTTTTTAAATAATTCCATTAGTGCTTTCACTTCCTCTTTAGGTCTTCTAAAATTTTCCATAGAAAATGCATATACAGTAACAATCTTAATATCTAAATCAATGCACCATTTTAAAACTTCTCTAACTTTTTCCGCCCCCAAATAATGCCCATAAGTTACAGGTTTTTTTAATTCCTTTGCTGTCCTTCTATTTCCATCCATTATAATTCCCACGTGTTTTGGAACTCTGCTCCTATCTATCTCTTTTTCAAGGATTTTTTCATAAATTTTTAAAATGCCCATTTTACTTAAAAGATTGTACAACTTTATCAACAAAAACATCACCATTATTGTAGTTAAAAAGAAAGAACAGAAAAGACAATATATAAGGTATCATTTAATCTTTATTAATTTTTCCATAAATTTTATAGCATTGTAGTATCTTTTCCATGTTGCATTTCTACTTGTGTCAAAGAAATTTATTTCCTCCTTACTTAACAAAATAGCACCATACCCTTCCAAATTACAAACCAATCCTAAACACCTAAACATCAAATTCCCACTAATTCCATCTGGAGCAATTATTATGTTGCAACCCTTTTTTAAAACTTCCTCTATCAATATTCCATTATGTCTTATATCAAGTTTTTCATCTGTTTTTTTAAAGTGTCTTAAAATTTCTTCACATTCTTCAATGGTTTTATCAACTTCTCTGCTCCTTCCATAATCAGATAACCTTCCTCCAGATAATAGAGCAATTTTTGGCTCAATATTGTTCCTCTTTAAAAAATTAACTGCATAGTTTATCAATTCAATTTTGTCCTTAACTCTTCCTTCCTTATCTTCCCTTATATCATCGATTCCTACAGGAGAGAGCAAAAAAATTTCTCCATTAAATGGGTTCTTCAAGATTGATGCCCTATAAAATTTACCAACTTTTTCCCTTAGGTAAGGAATAACCTTTGATGATGAAAGAGATCCCCTAACTGCTCCATCTATTTCCCTATTTAACAATTTATCGACCAAAGTTTTTGGATTATTGATTAACTCAACTTCGATACCCTCTTCTCTTAGTTTGTTGTATGCTTTTAAAACTTCATCCTTCTTTTCACCAATTCCAATGGCATACATGCTATCACTACACATAAAAATTTTGAAGTATTTATTTAAAAACATTCTTACTTAGTATTTAAGTTGCTGTATTGATAAAACTTTGGAAAAATGTTCCAATATAAATACAACTATCAATAATTTATTCAAACAAAAAAATTTAATTAAATATTTAGAAAAAAGTATAAAGACCAAACATTTAGTTGAAGGTGAAATTTTGGAGAAGATTATTTTAAGGAGTGAGATATGTGATAAATTGGAAGAGATTGTAAAAAATTTAAAGGTTGTTAAACACTGCATAGGTTGTGAAGGGTTAGATTTGAATAACAAAGACCCTCACCATCACCCTACAATTGAGATTACACAAAAATGCAACCACAACTGCGTTTTTTGCTATTCCAAATTAACAAATATAAAGCCAGGAATTTATGGGAACTTAGACAACTGCATAGCCGTAACTATAAGCCAATACGGAGAGCCACTTTTATACCCCGAAAAAGTAAAGAAAGGTATTGAATATGTTAAATCTTTGGGATTGAGGTGTGATTTGCAGACCAATGGTGTTTTTTTAAATGGGAATCTGATAAAAGAATTTAAGGATTTAGGTTTAGATTTGGTAATGATTAGTTTAAATGCATCAAAACCAGAAACTCATAAAAAATTAACAAACGTAGATACATTTGAAAGAGTCCTCAAAAATATTGAACTGTCGGCAAAACATTTGCACACAATCGTTAGAGCCATTTATATCCCAAATTTCAATGACCAGGAATTGGTTGAGTTAGCAAAGAAGCTCAACGATATTGGTGTTGATGAGATAATGGTTCATCAACTTATTGTCCACGAGCAAAATAAGAGAGAACTTGAAAAAATATCCAGCTTGGAAAATGTTGGGAGAATAAAGGACTTATTGCTGTTAGTTGATAAGATGAAAGAAAACGCTCCAGATGTAAATGTTACAATAAAGGGCTGCCTTTTAGTTCAATTAAAGAAAATGGATGGATTTATTTTGAATGGAATAACATCTGACTGCTTCTCAGAAATTCCAATTATTAAAAGAGAATATCATCCACTTCCATGGTGATAAAATGCATGCGGAGATTTTAGATGTTGGATTTATGAATGTTGTATTCCCAAAAGGGAGAATAAAATACACTGGGAAAGAGATAGAACCATTGTGGGCATTTAATATGTTTGATGTCCAAAAAGATAGTATTGTGGCATTTAGGGGAGGAATGGAGGTCAAAATAGAAAATATGAAAGATTTGAAAGATGTTAAAGAAGAGGGAGAGTTTAAAATCCCAATTAAGGGAGATGACTGCATACACTTCATAGTTGAGCATTTTGACAATCCAGATTTGAAAATGATTTATTTGCGGCAGAGGATTTTAATTTGCATTGCTAAAGATACCATTGAGAGTTTTGGGGTTAAGTTAGATAGGGAAGGGGATGATTTATACTGCAACGGTAAAAAATTATCTGTTTGCATAGCAACAAGAGGGGTAAGTTCTGCAAAGATTCATTTGGGGATTAATGTTAATTCAAAAGGCATTCCAGAGCATGTTGAAGGCATTGGATTGGAGGATATTGGCATTTTTGATATTGAAGAGGTTATGAGGAAGATTGCCATTAGCTATGCAAAAGAAATGGAAAAAATTGAAAAAGACATTAGAAAAACAGCTCCATTATACTAACACCACTATTTTTAACTTATTTTAAATCATGTATATTCAAAAATTTAAATATTTTGATTTCCAATTTAATTAAGAATTTTATATTCCAAACGTAAATCCCACCATGGTCTGATTTTAACAGTTCAAAATTTTCTTATTTTACATGAAATATCTATTCTACGTTCTCCTATATAAAACTTTCATCTCGAATCTATGATATGGCAGTTTATTTATAAAGATGTGCGACTCACTAATTGCCCTTATTTTCAAAAATAAAAAATAAAAATCAAATAAAATCAAAAAATAGAAAAAATTTTGAGAAAAAATTAATAAAAAAGAATTTTAATACCTTAAATAATCAAAATCTCAACAAATTTATAAATCTAAATGTATAAAATAATTTCAAAATACATGAGATTTGCGACAGCCTATTTACTCTCAAAATCAAAAAATAACTCAAAAAAACTCTTACAAATTAAAAAATAAAAATTTTTATCAAGGATAAGTATTATGAAGTTTAAGAAATTAGAACCATCTTATCAGTAAATTATAGCCGTGCGTAAATTTGAAATATGCACATTAATCATTTAATTTCATTTTCAGTTTCTGACTCATGTTCAATTTCTACTTCATTGCTGCCTATATCATTGTGAGTATCCACTTCATTACTTTCTTCTAATTCATGATCATCTATCTCTAATGTAGTATCGATTGTTGCGGATTCATTTACTAATGTGTTGTTGATTGATGTTTCAACTTCATGTTCTTCTTCACTTTCATATTTGTTTTCTTCATATTCATATTTATGCTCATACTTGTATTTGGTTCCATTTCCATATTCGTATTCATATTTGTATTCATATTTGCTTCCATTTTCGTATTCATGTTCTACTTCGGTCTCATTCTCTATTTCTTCTTCATCTTCTTTACCCTTCTTCTTATGTTTTACCTCTAATTCCAATTTTAATTTTTCATTGCCCTTCCCATGAACATGTAATTTAAGTTTTATTTTTACCATTTCCTTGTTTTTAATCTCTAACATCAACTTATACGCGTCATCATAATTTTTCTCTTTAAGCATTTCCTCAAGATCTTTCAATTCATCTTCTAAATCCTCAGTGTCTACACCTTGCTTTTTCAAAACTTTAATTTTTGTTTTTAATTCTTTTATTCTGTTCTCCAAGACTTTTTCCAATGCATGCTCAGGAACAACATTAATTTTCACTTTGAGTCCATGGTTTTCCAATTTCTTTGCAATGCCTGTTAAATTTGCTACTGGATCTTCAACAACTTCAACCTCTTTAGGCTCCAATTCATCTACATCAACTGTTAAGTTCACCCCATTTGTCAATATAACAATTGTGTCTTTACTAATATTTACTAAAAACCCAACATCTCCATGAACAACAACTACTTTCTTTTCTTTTAATTTTTCTTTGAATTTCTCTATAACTTCTTTGTTTGTTTCGTATCTGTCTTTACCTGCAATTCTCTCGACTTTAATGCCAAGATTTTCTAATTTTTCAACATATTCATCAGGAACAGCTACTGGCCCCCCAATGATTATAACTTGCTCTGGATTTAATTTTAATATCTCATTAACTACACTCTCGTTGTAAATCCCCCATGGTGCTACAACAACTTCTGTATCGTTAAATAATGAAGCGATGTTCGTTGCAGTTAAGTAATCTGCTTGGTTGTCACTGACCAATATAACATTTGTCGCAGATACTGTAGGAACTAATAAAGCAAGCAATAATAAAAGTAGTCTTTTTACCATGTCACTCACCGCGTTTATGCTATTTTTACATACACAAGCATATACATAATTGTTATAATTATTTTCAAATATAAATAAATTTATGACTAAATATAAACTCAAAAATCAGAGAATGAATTTATAAAAATAAAAGACAAAAAAACAGAAAAATAAAAAATAATTTTAAAATCTTTTTAAAATTTTATAATATTGAATGAAAAATATTTAAAAAATGTAAAATCCATTTTACTTAACACATTTATTATAAATTAATCATGGATTCCTTTCTCAGTTATTCTAAACATTGCCTCTGCATCAGGTAAGTGTGGGGAATCGTAAAGTTTTGCCACTCTTTTATCTCCTTTTGCCTTCCTTAAGAATATCCTGAAAGTTGCTGCGTGTCCAACAATGTGTCCACCAATTGCTTGCTCTGATGATCCAAAGAACGCATCAGGTCTTGCTGCTACTTGGTTTGTTACAATAACAACGCAGTTATATAAATCAGCCAATTTATTGAGTGTTGCCATGTGTCTACCAAGTTTTTGCTGTCTCTCAGCCAATTTTCCTCTTCCAGTGTATTCATTTCTAAAGGTACTTGTCAATGAATCTACAACAACTAACTTTATGTTGTGCCCTTCTTTTATTAAATCCTCTATTTTTTCTGCAAAGAGCATTTGCATATCTGAGTTGTATGCCCTTGCAACAAATGTATTATCTAAAACATCTTTCCCATCTATACCCAATGCTTCAGCCATTTGCATAATTCTTTCTGGCCTAAATGTCCCCTCAGTATCAATATAAACTGCCTTTAAAGGTTTTTCTAAGATTTCATCTTTTATGCTATCGTCAGCAATTATTCTATCTTCACATTGCAAGTTTACGCATGCTTGATGCATTATTTGAGTTTTTCCAGAACCGAACATTCCAGCAAATTCTGTGACTGACTGACTTTCCAATCCCCCATCAAGTATGTTATCCAATTCTTTACTTCCAGTTGAAAGTTTCCAAACAGTTTTCCTCTGATTTAACAAATCTGCTCCTGATTTAAATCCAATGTTGCAGTATTCTCTCGCCGCTGCGATTATCTTTGCTGCTGCCTTCTCGCTAATACCATCAATTTCAGAAAGTTCCCCAATTGTTGCAGTTGCAATTTTCATGTAATCAATATATCCTGCTTCTATTAATTTCTCTGCGATTGATTGTCCAACACCGGGTAATTTGGTTAAGTCATCAGCCATAAGATTTCACCCGTGTAATTTTTGTGATTATGACAAAAAAGATTAAATAATGGTAATTATAAAGTTTTATAATTTTTTAAATTATGGGTGTAAATCTTGCAATAATAATAGTTGTAACAATGGTTATTTATAACTTTGGATTTATGGAACATTTAAATATTTTAATAAACAATATTTTAACTCTAAATAAAAATAATAAACCCTAATTTCCATTACGTATTTAAATATTTATGAATGTTAATTAATTTTTTTCA